>JAFGXD010000177.1 GCA_016936815.1 Bacteroidales bacterium | reverse complement strand
CTGAAAACACGCTGCGTTTATAGGTCTCTTATCCTGTCTGTGTTGTGAATTGCTTTCGATTTGTATCTTTGAAATACTGAAAACACGGCCGAAAATTAAACGGCTCAGGGCCAATCTGTTGTGAATTGCTTTCGATTTGTATCTTTGAAATACTGAAAACACGCATAACCGGGATGGCTACCGGAAAGAGTTTGTTGTGAATTGCTTTCGATTTGTATCTTTGAAATACTGAAAACACGGTATTTAAATTCTAAAAGATTTTGGGTTAGTTGTGAATTGCTTTCGATTTGTATCTTTGAAATACTGAAAACACGCAATAGTATGAATTAACAGAGGAATACCAGTTGTGAATTGCTTTCGATTTGTATCTTTGAAATACTGAAAACACGGATACTAACGTTAAACCTTGTTTGTAACCAGTTGTGAATTGCTTTCGATTTGTATCTTTGAAATACTGAAAACACGAACCTTTGTTTGTAGTCCATTTTCATCTCTGTTGTGAATTGCTTTCGATTTGTATCTTTGAAATACTGAAAACACGGTATTGCTGTTGTAGGATTAATTGCAGTCGGTTGTGAATTGCTTTCGATTTGTATCTTTGAAATACTGAAAACACGCTTAATTGCATTTATAAACTCAATTACCGGTTGTGAATTGCTTTCGATTTGTATCTTTGAAATACTGAAAACACGTACTTTTAATCCGAACATTGGCCCAGATAGTTGTGAATTGCTTTCGATTTGTATCTTTGAAATACTGAAAACACGTGCAAAACTGTTAGGTAATTCCCACATAAGTTGTGAATTGCTTTCGATTTGTATCTTTGAAATACTGAAAACACGCTTTTGCTAGAATAGGCTTTTTATTGTAACGTTGTGAATTGCTTTCGATTTGTATCTTTGAAATACTGAAAACACGCCATATTGAATTCATTAATAGCACATGAATGTTGTGAATTGCTTTCGATTTGTATCTTTGAAATACTGAAAACACGTAGGGTTTTGTTGGAAGCTTATTATACTTTGTTGTGAATTGCTTTCGATTTGTATCTTTGAAATACTGAAAACACGTATTTAAGAAATATGGAAACTATGTTAGTAGTTGTGAATTGCTTTCGATTTGTATCTTTGAAATACTGAAAACACGACCCAAGTAAATTTATTCCAACACGTTTGCGTTGTGAATTGCTTTCGATTTGTATCTTTGAAATACTGAAAACACGGATGCACTATCGAAATCACCTTTGACAGGCGTTGTGAATTGCTTTCGATTTGTATCTTTGAAATACTGAAAACACGTCAAGTGCTCTAACATCATGTTCCAGACTGTTGTGAATTGCTTTCGATTTGTATCTTTGAAATACTGAAAACACGTCAGTTCATTGAGATACTTAACGTAAATCTGTTGTGAATTGCTTTCGATTTGTATCTTTGAAATACTGAAAACACGTTTTTTCCTAATTCCAAAAGGTCTTCTTTAGTTGTGAATTGCTTTCGATTTGTATCTTTGAAATACTGAAAACACGACAATAACAAAACTATTAACTTTTGGAATGGTTGTGAATTGCTTTCGATTTGTATCTTTGAAATACTGAAAACACGATATCAAGATACGGAATAAGATTTTCATCCGTTGTGAATTGCTTTCGATTTGTATCTTTGAAATACTGAAAACACGAGACCTAGGATTATTGACTTGTTAATCAGTATTTTATATCAATTACAGGATTTCAAAAATTATGTGTTTTTCAGCATAACAAAAGTCGGCAAAAGCCGGCTTTTGTTTTAATATTCAACCTAAAATCAAAAAAAAATCAGAATAATTGCAATTGTTGATTTACTTCCGGCCTTTTTGTCAATTTCTCTCCATAAAATATCTCCATCTGCCCAAATTGCTTGTCGGTAATACATAGTATTCCAACATGACCTTTTTCCGGCAACCAGTTTTTTACTCTCTTTATATGCACTTCTGCATTTTCCCTACTGGGGCAATGGCGCAAATAAATTGAAAACTGAAACATGGTAAAGCCATCTTTCTGAAGCATTTTTCTAAATTGCGTATAAATTTTTCTTTCTTTTTTTGTTTCGGTTGGTAAATCGAAAAAAACCAAAACCCACATTATTCTATATTGATTTAATCTGTTCAATTATTTAAGAATACTCGGGATAAGAAATTAATCTCTGCTCTCCATTAAAACACTTAAAAACCGATGCCGTAGTTTGCTGACTTGCAATCATTAATGGACTTTGTTTGCCATTTATTATTACATCTAAAACCGGAATCTGAAGCAGTTTTTGTTTTAGTTCTGTATTTAGTTCTTTATAATCTAATCCCGCATCTACTATTTCGCAAACAATTTTATCTACAAATGGGCGGTATGGCTCCATAATATCGTCTGCCAAACAATATGCATTATATCTGTTATGATGATGTATTCCTAATGTTGGCAGCAAGCCCGATGCAACCAAAGAACGAGCAATAACGGCGCGTAAAACAGCGTATCCATAATTTAGAAGATTATTTGGTTCAGCTTCTTCCCTACCCCTTTTAAAATCCGAAATTTGAGGAAAAATTTTAGACCAATACCAGGCAGCAGCTCTAGCTTCGTAATTATCGGGGTCTCCGCTTTTAACTTCCGATGCCCAATATTGCATATTTCTAATTGTACCTCCTCTGCTTTGAAGCAATTTTGCCTGATTATTAATTTTTGCAACTATTGTTTGTTGCCACATTTGTTTTTTAAGCGGCTCCGAGACATTTATTTGCTTAATAAATCTTTCGCCCTGCAATGTATTAGATTCAAGCGGAAGCATTAATCCCAGTGGCATGTGGGAATCGTCGCAAGTAATTACAGCGCAATTGTTTTTAAGCAAGGCATTTATTAAACCCTGAGTAAAAGTAATTTGCTTATGGTCAATTAATACTACCCCAATATCTTCAATGGGAATACTTGCAACCGCTTCTTGTTTAAATTTTTCGGGCAAATCGGCATTTTTTTCAACCTCAGGCAAACGAACCAATAATTGATTCATTTTAAAACTTAAATAAGCAGGATTGCCGAAGTATAGGGTACGTTTGATCATAAATGAAGAGTTGTTATGTATATATCGGAAATAGTTTTATTATATCATTTAAATTGCAGTCAATAAGTTAAAAAGACATATTGCCTAAACGATCTACCTTGAACTTCCAACAAATCTTTTTAATCTGAGTTTTACCATCAATCATATTTTGATTTTTTGTTTGCTGACTTCCGAAGCCGAATTCATCCTTAATCAGTTCCTTTTCCGTTAACTGAAGATGACATTTTTCTTTAACTTGATTGAAAATTTCTTTTTTCTTTTTTTCATCATGAAACTTCCAAATTGGTTTTGCCACATAGAATGGAACAAAATTGGCAATATTAATATCGCCATCAACATATTTATAAATTCTGCATTTTTGATCTATATTTAAATTTTTGTAATCAACTAAAGAAGGATTTGCAATCTCATCTTTATTTGGAGCAAAAACCAAATCCAATGGGGATAATGCAAATTTTAAATAATATTCATTGTTTTTATCATCGAATATTCTTTCTGATAACGGATTAATTCTATTTTTAGAATCTTGTTTTAGCTTTTCTATTAGCTCAATTAATCCAATGTCTTGGAATTTTCTTTCAGTAACGTTATGTCCATTTTCATCTTTGTAACTCCTTTCATAAACTCCCAAATACAAATTTGAACCAGCATCATTTACAATATATTGTTTTGATTTTACAGATTGAGGTTCTTCACTGACTTGTCTTTGATTTCCATATCCGGTTGAACTTCTTACTTTTTTTATAGGCTTATGGTTTTTTCCTTCATTAAGTCTTTTAAGATTTTCAGGTTCATTCATTTTTTCAATCTGGTCAATTGTAAACGCAATTTCCGGATGTTCATCAATAATGTCTTTAAATTCATTCCTAAAATCCCGCTCTTTTATCTGATTTATAAATACATTAAGAGAACTGTAATCCACTTTCTTGTATTTGTAGCTATTTGATTTCAAATGTGTAACGAAATCATCTACTCTATTATACTTTGAGTCTTCACTTCGTATTATTGCTTCAATTTCTGGTTTTTCTAAAAGATAATCATAATAAGTCATTGCCTCTTCAAATGGAAGTTTTACTGTGTCAAATTGCTCTAGATGGTTGTGTAATATTTTTTTGATACCAGTATCCGTGATTTCTTTAATCTTTTTGCTATTAAATTTTTCTGATAAGAATTCTCTTGAAGCAACTTTATAGACTTTTAGCTCAATCATTATATTATTAAACTCACTTTTTACTTGCTTTTCAAATTCATTAAAACCCTTACTTACATTTCTTATGGCGATGATTCTTTCGCGTAAGTTATTATCAATAATTCTTTCATCAGAGTTATAAACTTCTCTTAAAGTCTTGTGCAACTGTTTGTTTTCTGTTTCTCCTAAATCTACCTTCCCATAATATGTGTTTTTTCCTAAGCTTCTTCTTATTGCCCAATTATATTTATTACCAACTTCTTGATCCTTTTGTTTTTCAAATTTGTTTTTATTTGATGTATTGTTATATAAATTGACAGTTTTATTAATAACTCTCATGTTTTGTTTAAAAGTAACAATCGTATGTTGTAATGCAGATAATATCATTGCTTTATAATCTTCATTAAATTGATTGTCTTTATATAAATATGATTTCTTTAAAACAGTCTCAATGCCATATCGATCTACATCTGATTGTCTTTTTTGGCCTGGGTACATATAAAACCAATCTTTATCATTAGGGTTTTCTTTATTGGGTTTTGAAAACATGATTTTTCGTTTCAGTGTTTCCCTATATTTTTCAATTTGCTTTTGCTTTCCATAATTATCTGAAGTTGCATTAGCATTGATATTATTGATGTAGTTAACATGTTCTTCTGTGCAAAGAGCAACAATTAAGGCATCCAAAGCATGGTGGCGATGATCGATTCGTTTGATATCATACGAAGGATCTCTTTCTCTAATAGTTTCGTCAATATTGCAATCAAAATATGTTTCACCAGATTTAGAGATTTGCATTTGTCCGAATAAATTGGAATTTGTAAGTTCATTCATCCGCATAAAACGAGGAGAAACAAGCTCTCTCCAAACCTCATCCAATTTCCATGTTCTTTTCAATTTGCTTGTTATTTCTCCGGTAACAGGTAAAACATTTTTAGAACGGAATTCTATTTCTCCTTGTTCCCGAACTATATGGCTTAATAATTCCATAGCTTTGCGTGCTATGTGTCGGGAATTATTTAATTGACTGTTTGTAAAATTAGAAGGGATTTCTTTAGATAAAAGAATTTGTCTCTTATTTCCTGAAAATTGAGATTTTACAATCGTAACATAGGTTTCATCATTAATAATATCGACTAAGCCATTTGGATTCGATTCTGATTTGTGTGCAAGACAGGAAACACTTCTCATTTTTGGATTATTGATAAACTCACGTCCTGTTTGACTGCTTTTTAACTTGTTCACTTCAAATTCACAAACTACTTTATTGCTTAATGAATCGTTTGTAACAGAGGCTTGGGGAAATACATGATCGATATTGTACTTTTTTCCATCGAACAAGTCTGAAATTTTTATCATTTTGTCCGTATATGGTGATTTGTATCCTTGTTCTATCCAAAGTTTGTATTTTTCAAAATCTTCCTTTGAAATGTATGGTTTCTTAAGAATTTCTTCAATTTCTTTCTTTGTATATGTTTTGTTATTAAAAAAGTTCTTATCTAAATTTTTGGTATGAGCAGCACCATCTTCCACAATTTTCAGTCTTTCAAAATGATCTGAATTTTGTGGAATTGCATTATAAGGCGATTGGCTTAAAAACTCTTCCAATGTTTGTCTTAGCCTTTTGTTTTGAGCCTTATTTTCACCTTGCTTACTTGTTATATTTTGTTTTTCTTTTGCTGTTTTTTTAAGTTCTCGTCCAACTTCTAAGTGAATTTTATCAAATAGTTTTTGATAAGTCTCATCAGGATTTTTTGTTCCATAATAATCCCAAATATCGGCAACGATTTGCATCATTTCTAAAATGACTTTTTCTGCTACAGGATTATTTAGGGAATGTTGTTTAAGCTCTTGATGTAACTCATATCTGATTTGTTTTGGTGAAGTCCAGTATTTAGCTTCTGCTAACTCTGAATGACGACCATACACCAGATAAGATGCTTGTGTTAAATTCAGATTTGCAAAATCTTCTTGGTTGTTAAATGATTTGAAAGCTTTGAATAAGCCTTTAGGGAAAGGAATATTTCCATTCCGATTATTATTAGTTATAACCTTTGAGAAATCAATTTCTTCAGCAGAAAAATCAATTGTTTTTAATCGTTTTAGGATTTCTGGTATTCTTTCGTTAATTGAGTGCTTCCAGATAGCATCAAACAATTGTTGTCTCCTTAATTCTAAATTTCGCTTATGATCTACCGAGAGATTTGCTCTATTATCAGAATTAAACCCGATATGAGATAGAATCTTGGTTTTATCATAATTGATTAATTCCAAATCGGTCTTGAATTCGTTAATGTCAAAATGCCCATTAAACTGGTTTTCATCCATACGAATAAACGGCAATAACTTCTTTAATGCCTTTTCTGAGTAAGCACAGTATTTGGATGGAAATTTTGGATAGTTTGCAAAGTCTTTAATAAGTTTTTCTTTTACTTCCTCTTGAATAATAGTGTCTTCAAAAAACTTTGAAAAGAAAGATTTTATACTTTTGAAATCATCAGCAATTCTTTCTTTATAACTTACCGAATATAAATAATGCCACAGAGCGATTTCTTTTTCTTGTGTTAAGAAATTAGCAAAATCCGTAAAACCGCTCCGTTTGAAACGAATTGCAAAGTTAACTCTTGTTTCATTGCCTTTAATTTCTTCATCTTCTGGAAAATTCCATACAAAATTTTTACCGATATCTTTCTTTTCTTTGAGTTTAGCTTCAAGAAACTTTAAAAACCCAGCTTGGCTTAATGAACTTTTATTGTTTATCAATGAGAACAGATCCTGATATGTTTCTTTTGAAAAATAGTCTTCAGTTACATCTACATTGGTTTTAACCTTCCCATCTACTTCTTTTTCAATTTGGATTAAACGCAAATTATGTAGCTTGTCCCAAATACGGAATTCTTGAAAATATGGATGCGAAGCGGAAACAACTTTATAATAAATAGGTGCTTTTTTTATAGTAACTTCTCCTGTTTCTATATCTACCATTTCAACTGGTTTACCTGTTTTATCAAGAACATCTTTCCATTGTCGTACTTCATATTTGCAGTTAGCAATTTCGGATTTTTTTGTTTTTAAAGGTCTTTGATACAGCAAAATGTCTTCAATTAACAGATGCTGTATTGTATCTTTATTTGACAACAAGGTTTTGGCGTGAGATTCATTATTTGGATAAAGCACTTTTACACAGTCTTCAATTATCTTTTTATCATCTAAAGTTGTGTGATATTGCTTTTGCGTGTTGATAATTTGTACTAATTCTTCTCTGTAAAAATCACGCTCAACAACTTGAAACATTCCTCCGATAATTTTAGTACGATGCCCATTTTGCGCATCATTTTTCAGAATATCATATATTTTAGGGCTTATAAATTTTTTTGGTTCTTTCTTTTCATTCCGATAATTATTATCCCAATTAAAAGCAAGCGCTTCCTTTTCTGTCTTTTTCTTCAGTAAAGTCCAATCATTAGACTTTTCACTAAAATCAGGTTCTCTAAGTTTTCTATTTTTCCCTAATATCGGTTTGATATTTCCTTTGTCATCATAAACAGTTTCAACTATATATTCAAAAGGTTTATTGATAACATTTGCATAACGAGGCGTATATTTCTTGGACGATTTTAATTCTTCCCATCCATTTTTATAAGTAAGTAAGTAATTATGACTATCTCCATTTTTCTCATAATTCACTTTTTGTATTATCAAAGGATAAATATCTACAAGAGAAAGTTCTTTACTCATAACATTTCCGAATTCATCAATTTTAGAAGTGATTTTGACCTCTTTTAAATCGTCTTTAAAGGTCATTTGTTGATCAGATTTTTCATTATAAATCAATCCGTCATTACAGTCTAACTCCACTTTAAAATACTTTTCTCCTTTTTTATCTATTTGTTCGGATACATCTTTAACCCGTAAATCAAGTTCCTCTACAATTTCATTTTCTTTTGTTGCTTTGTTTTCTACTTCAATCTTTTCGTAACCTCTTTTTTGGTTATAACTTAATAATACCCAAGCAAACTCTTCCAAAGAAATTTTTTTAGACAAAGCCTTTTTGCGTAAATAGTAAAGTGTCCAATCTCGCGGAATTAGATTCTTCTTTTTGTACTCAATTTTAAGTTCATTTAGCATTTCCTTATAAGTATCTTCAAAAAGAAAGTCATATCTTTTATTATTTATTGCATTTTGTTTGTATTGTATTTTTGGCTCTTTGTAATCTTTAAATTGCCCACACCTTTTGCTGTTCCGTTCAAAATCAATATCAAGCCTGTAATGTTCTGGCAATGTTTTTAATAAATTAAGAACGATATGAAGCCGGTCTCTTCTTAATAAAAACCTTTCCTTGTTTCTTCTTACTCCTCTGTCATCAGTTCTTTGAGAAGTAGAACTCTTAATCGTTCCTTTGTTCTCGAAGTCATTTATTTCACCTGCATTCATTGGTAATATTCGAGAACCAAGTCCTATAATTTTTACAATTCCTTTTTCATGGTCAATTTCAACCAAAGCCCACCCAATCGAGTTAGTTCCCAAATCTAAACCTAAAATTTTCTTCATAGTATTTGTATTTTATATTATTTTATCATATTTTTGTCTCAATCGAAGCAATTCACAATAAGGATTATTCCGTTGTGAAAACATCTAAAGCGGCCGTAACAGGTCGCTTTTTCTTTCCCCTCATTTATCGAAAGTAAAAATAAATAAAATTTTGGGAAATAAAATGTTTACTAGTAATTTTTAGAAAAAAAGATTCATATCTTTAAGTCCGCTCCCCATCCTCTAAAACAATGCCGGTCAACAATGCGGCTTTCTAAGTTAACTAATTACATGGTTAACTATAAAGGGAGTTTTTGAATTATTCATTAACCACCCATTTTTTAAAAAATATATCATATACACTATAGAATTTTTCTCCATTATTATCAAATTCTATATATATAAGTTCGTAGTTTAATAAGGAATTAATTGACCTTAAAATACTTGCCGATGAGCCTAAACCGTATTTGCCAATAAACTCCTTAGAAGTTGGCTTATAAACCCTTCCATTTGAAGCTATTGCTTTTAACATTTGCCATTGGTGCTTTGTTAGCATATTTCTATATGCAAAAAATATCGATTCTTGTTCTTTTAATATCTCAAAGGCCTGAGTTTTCCAAATTACATCAGTAACTGTCTTCTTGGTTGCGGAAAATACTCTGTTGCATAATTGTTGAACATAGTAGGTATGCAAATCAACCCAATCCAAAATTTCATTTGCTGTTTGTTCACTAATCTCTTTTTTGTACAATGAAAACATTCTTACAATAAACTCCAAGTATTTTTCTTTTTCAATTTTCTCGAGCTTTAACAAACTTGTGCTTCTGTAAAAAGGCCGTTTGGGCGATGTAAACAATTTTTGCATAAGATGTTGATGACTGCCAGAAAAAATAAATACTACATTATTCAACAATTGAATTTTTGATCTAAGCCAAGCATTGGTATTCTTTTCGGGGTAGTTCAATATCTGCTGAAACTCATCTATAGCTATTAGCACTTTAAATTCCTGATTATCTAAAAACAATAAAACTGCCTCTATACCTTTAAGTGTCTCAGAATCTTTTAAATCGAAGGATGCTTGAGTAGCTCCGGTAAGTGGATCGAATGAAATAATCGGTCGAAATGATTTTATTATTTTCCAAAATTTCTTGCCTATACTGCTTTTTTCAGGAATAGCCTGTATTACTGAACTTGTTATGGAATTGAAAAATTGATTAATATTTTCTGTATGCAAAATATCAACATATATTCCCCTCCAACCCTCGGGCATTTGTCGCAATAAGTGTGAAATTAATCCCGTCTTACCTAATCTCCGTAACGAAATTAGAGATGTAGAACTGCCATTACGCATATTTTCCAACAAAATATTTGTCTCTCTTTCTCTGTCGCAAAAAAAATCAGGTCCTTTATAACCTGTAGATATAAAAGGATTTACAATGTTTTTATTTTGATCCATTTTGTACTTTCCTTATTTTTACCAATCCTTGATACTTTTGCAAATACAAGTAACAAAGTGTTACTAACAAAATGTTAGCAAAAATCGGTTTTATTAGGAAGGTCCGAAAGTCACAAGGTCCGAAAGTCACAAGGTCTTAAGGTCTACCTAATCCAGACCCTGAAAGGGTCATTCAATTCAACCCATTGGCAAAGCCATGGGAATGAAAACAACAATAGAAAGTCACAAGGTCTTAAGGTCATAAACCCCTAAAAACCACAGTAGAACTTGCCTGAATTGTTGGCATTACAAGAATATCGTTAATATTAACATGAGGGGGACGTGAAACAACAAACAGAATAACTTCTGCAATATCTTCTGCATACAAGGGGGTAAGTCCTTGGTAAACTTTAGAGGCTTTTTCTTCATCTCCCTTAAATCGCACAACAGAAAATTCAGTTTCTACCATTCCCGGACAAACTCCCGAAACCTTAATGCCGTGAGGTAACAAATCAATTCGCATAGCTTTTGTTAATGCTTCAACTGCGTGCTTGGTTGCACAGTAAATATTTCCATTGGGGTAAACTTCCTTTCCTGCTATTGAGCCAATATTAACAATATGACCAGTTTTTCTTGCAATCATTATTTCAGAAACTTTTCTACTAATGTAAAGCAAACCTTTAATATTGGTATCAATCATTCTTTCCCAATCGTCAACTATTCCATCCTGAAATGTACTTAAACCAACGGCAAGACCGGCATTATTTATTAAAACATCAATATTTTTCCATTTTTCGGAAAGACTGTCTATTGCTTTTTCACAAGAAACTTGATTAGAAATGTCGAAAGATAAAATTAATACCTGAGAATCAGACTCTAGAGAAATTTTCTTTTCAACTTCCTTAAGCTTACTTTCCCTTCTTCCTGTAATTATTACATTATAATTGTTCTTTGCTAAAATTAATGCAGTAGCTTCTCCTATTCCGGAACTTGCACCTGTTATTAATGCAATCTTATTTGTCATTTGTTTTTATTTTTAAGTTGAATGGTCTAATTATCTTATTTACAAATCTATACAATTTATTTATGTCGAGTAACAACAAAAACGCCATTAATAAAAATGGAATTGCAGGAGCTTTGTATCTTACCACCGCACCAAGAACAGGAGTTGTTAAACCCGTAATAATAAAGAGCAACAAAGCAAATGAAATTCCGAAATAAAACAAATTCAGTCCGCTTAATAATTTTTCTCTGTTTGAGAAACAAAGGCAAATTATTAAAAATATAAGGACAAATAAATTTTCTAACGAAGCCAAGGCCATCATCATTGAATCTATTTCCAGAGGATGTGGTCTAACAAGCGAGTTAAATAAAGCATTTGGCGAATTAATAAGAATACTAAGGCCTGTTGGTTCCAAAACGGGTAAATCTATTTTGCTTCCAACATTCTGCATACCATCAACCATTCCAATAAAATCGTGCTGCTTATGTGCCAATATATAAGGCAAGTCGTACGAGGGAATAATATATTTCGAGTTAAATGCAACAATAATTATCAGCAAATGAAATAATAAAAACTTTAACAAATGTCTCTTTGTTCCCCATCGGTTAAACCAATAAAATATTGCTAAACCCGGCAATGCTGCAATTAAAACATAAACTTTTGTAATTACCAATAATGACAACATCAACAAAAAAAGAAAAATATATGAAATTCTAAATTGCCCAACCGATAATTTATTAAGGTAATAGACCAACATTCCCAATCCAAACATTAGCAATCCTTCTTTTAAAACACCTGAAGTCCAAAGCATAACCGAAGGAACAAAAAACAAGACAACAAAAAGCAATGTCTTTTTCGATTGCAAATGTCTATAATACACCTTAAAAAGAGCGAAAAGCCCCAAAAACGACAAAAATGCCATAAAAACAGTATGCACCGAAAAATATCCAAAAGAAAGCAGCATTACAATAGCATTAAACCTTATTACAGTTCGGTTGTCGTTGTAGAGTTTGTAATTATGATCTTTGTACCAATAATCGCAGGTCTGATAATACTTTTCAAGATTTGGACGGTTAGATTGAATTCCAGTCACCATTCTTGCATAATCAACCGGATTTTCGTAAACAGCAGAAAAAATAATTTTGCTATCGTCGAAATACTTAAAAACATCAGCCGATTCGCGAGTTTTATAATAATTTGTATAAATAAGCATTAATAGAGTTCCTGCAATAACTTTTGAAAGAAAAATTGCAGCTAACCATCTTCTGGAAACGCCTGAAATCTTAAAGAAATTAAGTCGATATATAAAAAAGATAAATACCGCTGAATAAAATATTGAAAGTGCTATTTCCATAATTTAATTTGAAAAAGCAAAAATGGCTATTTTGAAGCAGTATTGCAAAAAAAAAATCAAAACTGCTCTTTTAAGAATTTTTCAC
The DNA here is from genome assembly GCA_016936815.1 of Bacteroidales bacterium. Taxonomy (GTDB): domain Bacteria; phylum Bacteroidota; class Bacteroidia; order Bacteroidales; family GWF2-38-335; genus GWF2-38-335. The sequence continues at coordinate 17,112 of JAFGXD010000177.1, read as the reverse complement.
AAATAAAATAATAGTTCTACAATTTTGTTTTAGCCCGTACCAAATATTATACTATTTTTGCACCACCGATAAAAACAATTAAAATGCTTGTACTTTTTCGAAAAGAAATTAAAAGCTTTCTCACGTCTCTAACCGGATATATAGCAATTGTGGTTTTCCTTTTGCTTAACAGCTTCTTTATTTGGTTTCTGCCGGGCGAATTTAACATTCTCGACGGTGGAATTGCCACATTAGACCCAATGTTTTTTCTTGCCCCTTGGTTTTTCTTAATTCTTATTCCTGCAATAACTATGAGATTGTTTGCAGAAGAAAAGAAAACCGGAACAATAGAACTCTTGTTAACAAGACCCATTTCAGATTTAAAAATAATTATGGCGAAATATTTCGCAGGAATAAGTTTAGTGCTATTTTCATTAATCCCTACTCTTTTATTCTATTATTCTGTTTACACATTGGGAGACCCTGTAGGAAGCATAGATTCAGGGGGGACCTGGGGTTCGTATATTGGTCTTTTCTTTTTGGCTGCCGTTTACGTTTCAATTGGTATTTTCTCCTCATCAATTACCGATAATCAAATAGTTTCGTTAATTGTAAGCATGATTCTCTGCTTCTTTTTCTATTATGGATTCGATGCTTTAAGCGGAATAACACAGTCGTATTTTTGGCAGGAATTAATAATAAGCGTTGGGATTTCAGACCATTACTATTCAATTAGTAGAGGAGTAATTGATAGCCGTGATATAATTTATTTTCTTAGTGTAATTGCATTTTTCATTTTTCTAACCAAATTGGTATTAGAAAGTAGAAAATGGTAAAATATATTCTCTTAAAATGGAAATGAAAAAAAATATAGAAAAGAAATCGAAACGCAGTATGCTGGTAAACAGTTTGCTACAATTGATTTTGATATTCTTCATAATTTTCCTTATAAATTTCCTCAGTAATTTCTTATTCACAAGAATAGATTTAACATTTGACAAACGCTACACCCTCTCAGATGAAACTAAATCCTTTGTAAGCAATTTGGAAGATGTTGTTTATGTGGAAGTTTTGCTAGACGGTGAATTGCCTCCCGGATATAACAGACTAAAAAAGGTAACACAAGAATTTCTAAATAATTTAATTGCTTACGGAGAAAATGTTAGATACACCTTTAAACATCCATTTCTTAATGTTGAAACTGATCAGGAGAAAAGAAAAATTCACGAACAACTCAGACAAAAAGGTGTTAGATTCGAATACGTAAAAGCCGTTGATGAGGAAGAAAGATGGAAACAGGAAATTGTTTACCCGAGTGCAATAATTAGGTATCGTGATAAAGAAACCGTTGTAAATCTTATTTCCATTGAAGATGAACACAACAAGGTTCCGGGAGAAATGGATAAAATTACTCTCAATAATATTAGTCAAAGAATGGAATATCGTTTTGTTAACGCTCTTAGAATTCTAACAACCAAACATCAAAAATCAATTGCCATAATTGAAGGACACAAAGAATTACCTCCAATTTCAATGGCCGACATAACAAATGAATTAGCGCAATATTACAATATTGAAAGAGTAAAAATTGATGAAAATCTTAACAGTTTAACTCTTAGAGACTCTTCTTCTGATGGAAGTTATAATGTTTTTAATAAATACGACATGCTAATTATTGCCCGCCCTGATTCAGCATTTAGCGATAAAGACAATTTTATAATAGACCAGTTTATTATGCGAGGCGGAAAAGTAATGTGGTTTTTAGATGCAATTACTTCACACGAAGACAGCTTAGCAAAAATGCCTGTAACTATGGCAATGGCAAAGGATTTAAACCTTTCAAATTTGCTTTTTGCTTATGGAGCCAGAATAAATCCCAATATTATTCTCGACAAACAATGCAGTTTTATTCCTATTCCTATTTCAGGTTCCGACCCCCCAAGATTCGAACCCAGAAAATGGTTCTATTATCCGGTAATATCATCTACAAACAATCACCCTATTGCCAAGGATGTTGATTTTATTAAGACAGAATTTCCAAGTGTAATAGAACTTAGAGAAGACTTACCCGAAATTAAAAAACATTTTCTTTTACATACTTCACAATACAGTAATGTAATAATAACTCCTGCAAGAGTTAGTGTTGAATTCCTATACAAGGAGCCTCAGACTTCATTTTTTAGAGATAAAGAACAACCCGTAGCGGTGCTTCTGGAAGGAAAATTTAACTCATACTTTAAAAACAAAATTCCTCCAGAAATTCAAAATAGCAAGGAAATTGCTTTTATAGAGAAGAGTAGAGAAACTTCAATGCTTATTGTTAGCGATGGCGACTTAATAAAAAATTACTACCATGTAAACAGTGGACAACCCTACCCCATTCCAATTGGTGCCGACAGATCGTATTCGGTAATTTACAAAGGAAATAAAGAATTTGTTCTTAATGCTGCCAATTACTTAATGGGCGAAAAAGGTTTTATTAGCCTTAGAACTAAGAAATTTAAACCTAGGTTTCTCGATACCGGTAGTTTGCAAACTCAAAGGCTCTACTGGCAAATTTTTAATACCGCTGTTCCAATTGCTTTTGTTATATTGTTCGGATTTCTTTTCTTCTTTTTTAGAAAAAGAAAATACTCTTAAATCTTTTTATTATGAAAAAACAAAATATTATTCTTCTTGTTATAGCCGTAATTCTTTCAGCAATAGCAATTTATTTCATTAAATTCCATAAGGAAAATACAATGGGAGATTGCGGCGACGACGAAAGTTTTTCCGTTTTTGCTGTTAGCGACACAGCCTCAATAACAAGAATTTTCCTCGCTGATAAACAAAATAATTCAGCTACAATTGAAAGAAAGGGAGATTATTGGACTGTAAACGAAAAGTTTAGAGCCAGAAAAGATGCTGTTGACATGATTTTAAAAACAATTAAGAGAATTGAATTTAAGAATCCGGTTTCTAAAGCTGCCCGCGAAAATGTTATTAGATTATTATCGGGGAGATCTACTAAAGTTGAAATTTATGCCGGAAAGAAACTTCTAAAAACTTACTACGTTGGCGATGCAACAAAAGACCAATATGGAACATATATGCTCTTGGAAATAGACGGACAAAAAGCTTGCACACCGGCAATAGTTCATATTCCCGGTTTTGCAGGTTATTTAAGTTCAAGGTTTTTTACCGGTGAATTTGAATGGCGCGATAAAAATATTTTCTCCTACAATTTCAATGATATTCGTTCGGTTAAAATTCAAGATAATGAACATCCTAAGGAATCGTATATAGCCTTTAATAACGGCAATAATAATTTTGACCTTCAAGGAATTAATGGAGAAAAATTTACTTGGTTCGACACTATAGAAGTAAAAACCATGCTTGGATATTACAAAAAAGTTAATTTCGAAAACTTTCTTCCAAATATGTCGCAACAAACAAAAGATTCTATTTTAGCCACAAGCCCTTTTAAAATTATTACCTTAACCGATAACAAAAATAAATCTTCAATCCTAAAGCTTTACAGAAAACAAAATGACGGTCTCATTGATTTTGATGGCAACGAAATGGAATTCGACCCCGACCGACTTTATGCCTATCACGAAGAGCTTGGTATAATACTTATACAATATTACGTATTCGACCCACTAACCTTAAGCCTTTCTTATTTACTTAATAAGCCCGAAGTATAAATGTTGATAAAAAAAAAACATTTGTTAATATCTCAATTGACTCATAAATCAACCTAAAAAACTTTATCAATACTTTTACGAATTAAGTTTAATTAAAAAAAAGAAAGAATGAATTTTGTTGTACAAAGCACAGTTTTAGCAAGTCACTTGCAATCTATAGGAAGGGTTATTAACTCAAAAAATTCTCTCCCTATTCTTGATAATTATCTTTTTGAGCTGGAAGGAAACAATCTTACAATTACAGCCTCCGATTTGGAAACTACTTTTATCACAACAATTCAAATAGATAATTCTGAGGGAGATATTACTCTGGCTGTTGAAGCAAAAAAAATTAACGAAATCGTTAAAGAACTTGGAAATCAACCTCTTACTTTTAACATTGATTCTGAAACACTAAATATAGACATTGTTACAGAAACCGGTAAATTTAGTATTAAGGGTGTTGAAGGTATAGACTTTCCAAAAGTTCCCGGTTTAAAAGAAGAATCCAAGGTTTCATTAAACCTAAAATCAGAAATTCTTTTTCATGGAATAAACAGCACTTTATTCGCAACTGCAGATGACGAATTAAGACCGGTAATGAATGGTGTGTTTTTTGAAATAAATGTAGATAATCTAACATTTGTAGCTTCCGATGCTCATAAATTGGTAAAATACAGTAGAAAAGAAGTTAATTCCGAAATTGCTTCAAGCTTTATTCTACCAAAAAAACCTGCAAATTTACTTAAGAACATTCTTTCAAAAGACGATACCGAAGTAATGATAAATTTCGACGGTAAAAATGCACATTTTACACTTCCTAAATATAAACTTGTATGCAGATTGGTTGAAGGGAATTTTCCTAATTATTCATCAGTAATTCCAACAGAAAATCCTAACGTTTTAGAAATTGATAGACTTGAGTTTTACAATACTCTTAAAAGAGTTTCAATTTTCTCTAATCAGGCAAGCAATTTGGTAAGATTGCATATTAATGCTAATCAACTAAAAATATCGGCACAGGATATAGATTTCTCGGTTTCTGCACACGAACATGTTAATTGCAGCTACGATGGAGATGAACTGGAAATTGGTTTCAAATCTATTTTCTTGATGGAAATTCTACAAAACATCTCAACTACCAACGTTTCTATGGAATTTTCAGACCCAACAAGAGCAGGAATTGTTAAGCCTCACGAGAAGGATAAAGAAAACGAAAATGAAGATGTGCTTATGCTCTTAATGCCTATGATGATTAACGCATAGAATCCTTTTCCTTTTTAAAAAGTCGGAATTGACCAAACCGATTTTCATTTTTTTACGGTAAGCAATAAAAGAATAAACAGATGAAAAAAAATTTGGTATTACTTATTTTACTTGTATTTGGTTGGTTTTCGGCATATTCTCAAGATCCTTTTGTTAGCGATTTAATAAAAAAAGCCGGAGATCAATACTCCGATGGAGATTTTTGTTTGGCTTTAAAGTCATATAAAACTCTTTATAAAACCGATACTAATAATACCGAATACCAGTATAAGTATGCGGTTTGTCTTATTGAAACAAACAGAGATATAGAATTGGCTATAAGACTTTTGGAAAAAAACAGAGAAAATGAAAATATTGAACCTGAAAGACTTTTTCATTTGGCTAGAGGATACCATTCAATTTACGAATTTACCAAAGCTGTTGAACTTTTTGTTGACTACAGAGAAAAACCAAATATTAACGAGAATCTAAAACCTGAAGTGGAAAGAAACATTCAAATGGCTTATAATGCAAAAGAAATAATGAGCCAACCTCTAAATGTAAGTTTCGAAAATCTGGGGGAAAAAATTAATTCAAGTTTGGATGAAGTAAACCCCTTTGTTCCCGGCGATGAATCTTATCTGGTTTTTGGCACAAACAAATCATTCGACCCTGTTTATGGTACATTTGTTACCAACGTTTTTACTTCAACGCCAAACAAAAAAGGCTGGAATCAAGGCTCTAGCGACAAACAAATAAACTCCTACGATAATGAATTGCCGGTTTTTCTTTCAAAAGATGGGAAAACTTGTATAATCTGTAATAATCTTGATGGACAATTCAGCGATTTAATTATTGCCGAAAAAAAAGGTAAGGATTTTAGAATGGTTGAAAAATATAATTCAATACTAAAAAAAACAAATTCAACTAGTTACGAAATAGGTGGTTCATTCAACAAAGATTTCAATACATTCTTTTTTTCAAGCAATAGAAAAGGTGGACTGGGCGGATTCGATATTTATTGCATTAAAAAATTGCCAAACGGAGATTGGTCGGAACCCGAAAACTTAGTTGAAGTAAACAGTCCATACGACGATGCTTTCCCAATAATTCAAGACAATAGTGAAGAATTGTACTTCGCTTCAAAGGGTCACAACAGCATTGGAGGTTACGATTTGTTTGTTTCTTACTGGAATAGAGTTTCACAAAAATGGACAAAACCAATTAATTTAGGATATCCGATTAACTCGGTTGACGATAATACAACCATCTGTTTTCCGGATAATAAAAGGTACGCTTACTTATCAACCATTAGAAAAGAAGGTTTAGGCGGATACGATATTTACCGACTTATTTATAACGATGTTGAGTTAGAACTTAGTCTAATTAAAGGCGAATTGAGATTTGGAGAACAGGAATCTTCAACATCTTTTAAAGGAGAATCATCAGAAGTTAGCATCCAAATTTTCGATGTGTTTGGAAATCTTTTTGGAATTTACCTGCCAAAACCGGGAACAGGAAATTTTGTGGCAGTATTACCACCCGGTAATTACACAATAAATATAGAATATGATGGTTTTGAAAAATATGAAGAAACATTTTCCATTGGAGACCGTAACCTATTTCGTGAAGAAATAGAAAAGAAATACTATCTATTGGAATCAAGATGATTTTTTTCGTATTTTTACAAGTAAATATTTGAAATAATGAAATACACCATATTAAGTCTGTTTTTTTTCTGCTTTTTGGCTATTGAAATTTATGCCCAAAAATCGGAAGCCGAAACCAATTATCTCGACGAGAATTACGATGTTGCTTTAGAACAATACCTACGATATTACCGTCGCGACCACAACGATATTGAAGTAAATTACCGTATTGCAGTTTGCTATATAAAAACTGATGACGACAAAACTCAGGCTCTTAAATTCCTAGATGATGTAATGAGCAAAACAAATTTCCCATTCGATGCGCACTTTTATTATGCGGCAGGACTGTTTCATAAACATGAATTCGACAAAGCCAAAGAAAAATTTCAATTTTACATTGATTCGAAAGAAGGAATTAACGAATTGAAAGAACAAGCTAAAAACTACTTGATGTATATTGAAACTGCAAAAAAACTAACATCCTCTGCTTTAGATGTAACTTTTATTAATCTTGGGAAAAATATAAACTCCAAACGAAATGAAATGCATCCCTTAGTAAGTCACGACGAATCATTGTTAATTATTACTACGGATAAAAAATATTCCGGTGATTATCAGCAATATATCAGAAATATTTTCTATTCGGAACCTCAAAATAATCAGTGGCAAACAATGAGAAGTTTGGGTTCTAAAATTAATACCGATGAAAATGAAACTTGCGTGGGTTTAGCAAAAGATGGAGAGGAAATTCTTGTTAACTACGATCACTTAAATGCATATTTCGACATATACATTATTAAGAGAAAAGGAACTACATATAAAGAAAAGACCGATCCCGGAGTTGAGATTAACACAAAACACCGAGAAGGCGGTGCATCAATGAATTCAGGACTTGATACTATGTTTTTCGCAAGCGATAGGCCGGGTGGCTACGGAGGTTACGATTTATATTATGCTGTTAAGTTACCAAATGGTATCTTTAGCAAACCTGTAAATCTTGGACCTTCAATTAATACTGTTTACGATGAAAACTACCCCTACCTTAGCCACGACAGCAGAATACTTCGATTTGCATCTAATGATCCTAATTCCATGGGCGGCTACGATGTGTTTCAATGCAAAAGAAAAGGCGATGGGAAATCTATGAATTGGTCAAATCCCGAAAATCTGGGATATCCACTAAACGATACCTACGACGATAAAATTATTTCATTTCCCGATAATGAAAGATATGCATTCGTCTCAAAATACAGAGAAGGAGGCTTTGGATTTCTAGACATTTATAAGGCAATTTATAACGATAGCCCCAGACCAAATTTTGTTTACACCGGAGGAATTTTTGTTGGCGACATTGCTAAACCAACTCCTGTTTTGGAATTCGATAATTCAATAAGTATTGAAGTCCATATACAAGGCTCCGAAAATGCATTTGGAAAATACTTAATTAACCCAAATTCCGGAAATTACGTAATTTCACTACCTCCTGGAACCTACGACCTTATTATTGAAGGCGAGAAAATTGAACCTTATAAAAGAACTATAACTGTTTCCGAAGAATATTCCGGCGAAAACTTCAAACAATTCGATATTTATCTTAAACCTAACGGCAAATAATTTCCGAAAATAATGGAGCTAAATTTAAAAAACCCAATTGCCTTTATTGATCTGGAAACAACCGGCATTAATATTGCTGCTGATAGAATTGTTGAAATCAGTATTTTGAAAATTCATACAAATGGCAAAGAAGAATCTTTTACCTATAAAATAAATCCTACTATTCCTATTCCACCATCTTCTTCCGAAATTCATGGAATAACCGATGATATGGTGAAAGATTGTCAGACTTTTAAAGAAATTGGAAAAAATATAGCTAAAATATTGGAAGGATGCGATTTAGCAGGATATAATTCCAACAAATTCGACTTTCCTCTGCTTGCTGAAGAGTTTATTAGAGCCGATGTGGATTTTGATATGAAAAAACGTAAATTTGTTGACGTTCAGGTTATTTTTCACAAAATGGAACAAAGAACCCTTTCTGCCGCTTATAAGTTCTATTGCGATAAAGACCTTGAAGGGGCTCATTCAGCCGAAGCCGATATAAAAGCAACTTATGAAGTTCTTAAAGCTCAGTTAAGTAAATATCAAGATTTGCAAAATGATATTGCTTTTCTAAACGAATTTTCCTCTCAAAATAAAAATGTAGACTTTGCAGGAAGAATAATTTACGACGAGAATGGAATCGAGGTATTTAACTTTGGAAAGTATAAAGGTCAATCTATTGATGAAGTTCTTGAAAAAGATCCCGGTTACTACAGTTGGATTTTGAACGGCGATTTTCCCCTGTTTACAAAAAAGGTGATGACAGAAATTAGACTTAGAAAAATGACTAATAAATAATTGGATTTCTGAAAAATGAAAATAATCGGAATAGGCAGAAATTACATCAACCATGCCAAAGAACTTAATAACCCAATACCGGAAAAGCCGGTTTTCTTCTTTATGCCCGACACTTGTCTTCTAAAAAATAATAATCCTTTCTATTATCCCGATTTTACCCAAAATCTTAATTACGAACTCGAATTGGTAATAAAAATTTCAAAAGTTGGAAAATCAATTGCCGAAAAATTTGCACACAGATATTACCATGAATTTGCATTAGGAATTGACTTAACTGCCAGAGATTTACAGGACGATTGTAAGAAAAACGGCCTACCTTGGGAAATAGCAAAAGCATTCGATAACTCTTGCCCTATTAGCAATTTTTATCCTATAGATTCGGTTGAATCAATTCATAATCTTAATTTCTTCCTTGAAAAAAATGGAGAAATTGTTCAGAAAGCAAACTCATCTCAAATGATTTTTAACATAGATAATATAATTGCTTATATTTCAAAATTTGTAACACTTAAAATGGGCGACCTAATCTTTACTGGTACTCCCGAAGGTGTGGGTTCTCTTAAAATTGGCGATAATCTTGTTGCTTATGCAGAAAATCGCAAATTACTGGATTTTAAGATTCTGTAAAGTTAAACAGCTATTAATTCAATTCCATATCGCCTTTATTTTTCCAAAACCTGTCAAAAATCATATATTATTTTATTGTAATATTCCTATTCATTAATACTTTTGTGTTACTTTTTTAATTTTAATGTTACTAATGTAAGAAATAAAAAAATGAAAACACAAATTAAACTAACTGCCGCTCTATTAATTCTAGGCTTATCCGGTTTTGCTCAAAACCTCGACAAAGACACTATTCGACTTCAACAGGTTGTAGTAACCGCTACAAGAACTGAAAGAAGTCTTTCCGAAATTCCGGGAAAAGCCGATGTTATTCCTGCAAAAATGTTAGAAAATATGCCCATCCAAAATATTGACGATGCACTTAGATTTGTCTCAGGCCTTAATGTGCAAAGAACTACAGGTATTTTTTCAATGCGACCTACTACAACTCTTAGAGGTCTATCGGGCGACGAACAAGGTAGAACTCTTGTTCTTCTAAACGGCATTCCATTAAACACATCAGACGAAGGTGGAGTGAACTGGAATAGAATAAATGCCGAAGATATTGAAAGAATTGAAGTATTTAAAGGTCCGGGCAGCTCAATGTACGGCAATAATGCTATGGGCGGAGTAATTAATATAATTACCAAAAAACCCGTAAAACCAATTGAAGGAACGGTTGGAGTTTGTTACGGAACTTTCAATACCATGAAACCCGAAGCATCAGTTTCAGGGAAATTAGAAAATGGATTATCGTACAGATTATCGGGATATTATCTTAATAGCGATGGATATAACAACATCCCCGATTCCCTACGTTCAGACCCCGATTATTCAGTTGCACGATACCTAACCGCTTCCCAGGTTTCTGCTGTTTTGGGTTACGAATTACATGAACTGCTTAATATTGAAATTCAATACGATTTTTACAGAGAAAAAAGGTCGGAAGGTGAAAAAATTCAAGCCCCGGATGGTGAATATCGTCATTTTAATAATAATGTTTTTCGCACCAAATTTTATGGCAAAAAAGACAAACTAAAATACGACATATCAATGTTCTATGTTAAGGAAGACTATTTTAGAATAGATGAAAGAATGCGTGGCGGAAATTATTCCAGATTCGATGTAAAAGCCGACAGAATTGAAACAGGAGCTCTGTTAAACACTCTATACGAACTAAATGCAAACCATACTATTGCAGCAGGTATAGATTTTAAAGAAGGTAGCGTTGATGGCGGCGATTACTATCAAACTTCCGAGGATGTTGTTCTTAACAGAGGTAAAATGAGCTTTTTGGCTTTCTATTTACAAGACGAAATGTCGCTACTTAAAAACAAGATTAAACTACTTGCAGGTTTACGTTTCGATAATAATTCGTTTTACGATGGATATTATTTTGCAAGCGGTTCAGGAGTAGATTATTGGATGCCATACAACGGCAATCTTGAAGAAAACAATTGGTCTTCCTTAAGTCCTCGTATTGCAATGAGATACTTGCCAAATAAAAAAATATCGGCCTATATCTCCTACTCCAGAGGATTTCGTGCTTCTATTCTCGACGACCTATGTCGCTCAGGCTGGATGTGGGTTGGACCAAAAATTGCTAACCCCGAATTGGGTCCGGAAACTCTGGATAATTTCGAACTTGGTTTAGATTTTAAACCCGGAAAGAAAATCGTTTTCTCCCCTACTGTTTTCTATTCCATTGGCAAAGACTTCCTTTATTATGTGGCTACAGGCGACTCAATTTGGGGAACAAGACCAATTTTTAGAAGAGAAAATGTTAGCCTTGTTACAATTAAAGGTCTTGAAACAGATTTTAAATATTACATAAACAAAAACTTTACCTTTATGGCTAACTACACTTATAACGAGTCGGTTATTGAAGAATTTGAAGAACAAAAAGACCTTGAAGGTAAATCTCTGAAATACGTTCCCAAACATCAGGTTATGGCAGGATTGATGGTTAATTTTAATAAATTTTCTTCCTCCGTTCAACTGCTTAATAAATCGAAACAATTTACCGATGATGCTAATAAAAATGAAATTGACGGTTTTACTACAATTGACTTGAATTTCTCATACAAAATTATGAATAAAAAGCTTATGATTGGACTTGGAATTCAGGATTTGCTCGACAACAAATTTATGCAAACCGACCAGTATATGTCGCCGGGAAGGCTTATAAACGGAAAATTGCTTTACCGTTTTTAAAAAATGAATGACAAGACTAAAATACTAATATTAAGCTTATTACTTATTACCCTTGCTTCTTGCTTCAATAACAAAAGCAAGGGTAATATTGAAATTACCGACATGTTGGGGCGTAAGGTTTTTGTTCCCGAAAAAATAGAAAAAATAATATGTCTTCGTGCCAGTGCTTTGAGATTAGTCTCATATATTGATGGTGTTGAAAGAATAGTTGGTGTGGAAGAAATTGAAATAAATACCAAGCGCCCATATTCATTCGCTTTCCCACAATTGAAAAAAAAACCATCGGTAGGCCCTGCAATGGGTGGCGATTTGGAACTAATTACCATTCAAAACCCCGATTTAATATTTATTACTTGTTCAAGTGTTGAAGATGCAAACAAACTAAGCGAAAAAACAGGCATTCCTGTAGTTGCAATTGAATATGGGGATTTACAAAACGAAAAAACTACATTCTACAAAGCCCTTCAACTTATTGGAAAAATTCTAAACAAAGGGAAAAGAGCCGAAGAAATAATAAATTTTGTAGAGAACAATATTTCGGAATTAAAAAATCTAACGAAAGACTGTAGTCCAAAAACTGCTTATATAGGCGGTGTTGCTTACAGCGGTTCACATGGAATTGTCTCCACCGAACCTTTCTACCCTCCTTTTGCCTTTGTTAACGCAAAAAATGTTGCCGGTAATCTTAGTTCTGAAATTATTAATCCTGTAAAAGGAACCATGATTGACAAGGAAATTCTTTACCAATGGAATCCGGAATATATTTTTCTTGACCTATCGGGGCTGGATTTGTGCAAAACTGACCTAAAAGAAAATGGCTCATTAGAAAAATTGGATGCAATTAAAGAAGAAAATATTTATTCGGTTTACCCATATAATTCATATTCTATAAATTACGAATTAGTTTTAATAAATTCTTGGATTATTGGTAAAGTACTATATCCTGAAAAATTCAAAGAAATAAATATTGAAGAAAAAGCAAAGGAAATTTTAACTTTGTTCCTTGGAAAAGATATTTTTCCGGAAATAAAGAAATTACACGGAAACTACGGACAAATTGATGTTGACAAATAATAATTCGGCAATAACTAATTACAAAAAATACAGAAAAAAAAGATTTTTATTTCTAATTGTTGCTGCTGCTTGTTTGTTTGTTCTTATTGTTATCGGTGTTTCAATAGGATCCGTAAGAATACCTCTCTCCGATTTAATTTCAGCTCTTTTTGGAGATTCCGATGATGCTTATCATCAGATTATTTGGAAAATTAGAATGCCAAGAGTCTTTTCTGCAGCGATTGCAGGAATTGCTCTTTCAGTTTCGGGAGCTGTAATGCAAAGTATTCTAAGAAACCCTCTTGGTAGTCCATTTACCCTTGGAATTTCGGGAGCTTCGGCATTTGGTGCTGCTTTTGGGATAATAATAATTGGAGCAGGAACTTCGCAGAGTAATGCTGTTGATGCTGTTTTAATTGACAATCATTATCTTGTTACCGCTTCTGCTTTTGTTTTTAGCATTGCTGCCACTTTTTTTATTTTTCTAATTGCCAGGTTTAAAGGAGCAAGTCCGGAAACAATGATTCTTACAGGAATTGTACTTACTTCATTATTTGGTGCAGGAATTTCTTTTCTACAATTTATTGCCGACGATGTTCAGCTTTCTTCAATTGTTTTCTGGACTTTTGGGGATTTAGGAAGAGCTTCATGGGAAGAATTCATTATTCTAACTATTATTGTTATTCCGGCATTAATCTATTTTCTATTTAAAAGATGGGATTTTAATGCAATGGATTCAGGCGATGAACTTGCTCAAAGTCTGGGTGTTAATGTTTCAAAAACAAGACTAACTGCCATGCTTGTTGCTTCCCTCTGCACTGCTGCTGCTGTTTCTTTCTTCGGAATTATTGCTTTTGTAGGACTGGTTGTTCCGCATATTGTTAGGAGAATAATTGGTGGGGATAATTTCTTTCTTATTCCCGGCTCTGCATTGTTTGGTGCGGTATTCCTACTTTTGGCCGATACGGTGGCTCGATCTTTGTTTTCACCCATGGTTCTTCCTGTTGGAATTCTAACTTCATTTTTAGGAGCTCCTTTATTTTTATATTTATTAATTAAGGGACTTGGAAAAGGTTATTGGTAATAATATGCTTAATATCAACAATATATCATTTGCTTATTCTAAAGAGAATGTTCTGGAAGACATTAATTTGAACATTTCCTTTGGTGAATTTGTGGCTGTGGCAGGTCCAAACGGCTCAGGAAAAAGCACATTGATTAAGTGTATTAACAATCTATTGAAACCTCAAAAGGGTAATATTGAACTTTCCGGAAAGAAAATCGGGAATTTATCAAAAAATGAAATTGCATCAATAATAGGCTATGTTCCTCAATACGAAGGAAGAACAGTTCCTACAAGCGTCTTTAATACTGTTTTGCTTGGAAGAAAACCTCATTTTTCCTGGGCTCCCGCAAAAAAGGATTTCGAGATTGTTGAAAAAGTTCTTAATCAACTCGATTTACAAGATTTCAGCATAAGAGATATTAATACTTTAAGTGGTGGTCAACGTCAGAGAGTATATATTGCCAGAGCTTTGGCTCAGGAGTCTAAAATTTTGCTACTCGACGAGCCCACTGCAAATCTGGATTTAAAACACCAGCTTGAAGTAATGAAACTTCTAAAAGAGATTTCAAATGAAGGATTTACAGTAATTATAGCCATTCACGACCTACAAATGGCTATGCAATTCTGCAACAGATTTGTTCTGTTAAAAAGTGGAAATGTTTATGCTGATGGTCACCACGAGGTTTTTACAAACGAAATAATTGAAAAACTTTTTGAGGTTAAGGTAAATATTCAAACTATTGATAACCAGAAAATAATAATTCCAATATATAAAAATGACATATAAAATTAACCCCATAGGAATTGTGCAAAACAGCTTTAACGAGGCCGGAATGCCAAAGCAAATAAAAATGCAGGAAAGCACAATTATTCTCAATAAAGACTTTGAAGAAGGTTTATTTAAAATTGAAGATTCAACCTTTTTGGATGTCTATTTCATTTTTCACAAATCTGAAGAATATCGACTTAAAGGTCAGGTTTTTACCGGAGAAGTAAAGGGAGTATTTGCATCCAGGAGTCCTAAGAGGCCTAATTTTGTTGGTCATACCACCGTAAAATTGCTTGAGAGAAAAGAAAATTGTTTGGTTGTAATTGGACTTGACGCAATAAACGGAACACCTGTAATTGATATAAAGCCAATAGATAACAGCATTTTTGAAGGAGAATACGAAAAAAAAGAAATAGACAATATAATACGAGCTTCAAACCCTAGAATAGAAATAATGGGGCATATTTGGAATAACGAAACCAAGGAACTTTTGATAAAAGCGGCACAAATGCACGGTCATTTCTGTCCCGGACTTGCCATGGGAGTTATGGCTGCATGCTATGCCATGAACAGAATTAAAGGCATTTCAGATGGAATGGAAGATTTGCTGGCAATTACGGAAACCAACAATTGTTTTTCGGATGGAATTCAATTTGTAACGGCATGTAGTTTTGGAAATAATGCCCTTATTTTCAAAGACTTTGGAAAAACAGCCTTTACACTTACCAAACGAGATGGAAGAGGAATAAGACTTGTTTCCAAGGATGAATCGAGAGAAGAAATCCGGAAAGCATATCCTGAATTTACCATTGCCTACGAAGAAGTTGTAAAGAAAGGCAACAGAAGCGATGAAGCATTAGGAAAGTACAAGCAAGCCGGCATAAAGAGGGCATTTGCGACCTTGGAAATTTCCATAGAAAAACTTTTCGAAATAATGGAAGTAGAGGTAGAAATTCCGGATTATGCCCCCTCCCACAACAGCATTAATTGCAGTAAATGTGGCGAAAGCACTATGGAACCCAGAATTATTTACAAAGACAACAAACCAGTTTGTCTTAACTGCAGCAAATCTAAATACAATGTTTTGCAGAGAGATGGGATAATATGTAGGGAAATAGAATAATTCTATTCATGCAATACTGGCCATTTTCTGTTTTAATCAGCGGCTGATTTAAATAGCCAATGCGACAATGATTTCAATTATTGCGACAAAAATTCTAGTTTCAAAAAACTGTATTTAACAGCTCATTTATTTTTAAATAATAATAGAAACTCATATCTTTACCCGAAAGAAAAAAAAATAATTATCATGGAAAGAGATACAAAAGTTTTCGATTTAATTCAGAAAGAATATGAACGTCAGCTTTATGGCGTTGAACTTATTGCATCCGAGAATTTTGTAAGCAAACAAGTTTTGGAAGCAATGGGAAGCGTAATGACCAATAAGTATGCCGAAGGATATCCCGGCAAAAGATACTATGGAGGTTGTGAAATAGTTGACCAAACCGAACAACTGGCAATTGACAGAGCAAAGAAGCTTTTCAATGCATGTTGGGCTAATGTTCAACCACACTCGGGAGCACAGGCTAATGCAGCAGTAATGCTTGCTGTTTTAGAACCCGGCGACACTTTTTTAGGACTTGACCTAGCTCATGGAGGACATTTAACTCATGGTTCTTTTGTTAATTACAGTGGAATACTTTACAAACCAATTGCATATCAGGTAAAGGAAGAAACCGGTAGAGTAGATTACGATATGATGGAAAAATTGGCAATTCAGGAAAAACCTAAAATGATAATTGCCGGAGCTTCAGCATATTCGAGAGATTGGGATTATGCAAGAATGAGAGCCATTGCAGATAAAGTAGGAGCCTTACTTATGGCTGACATTTCTCATCCTGCCGGATTAATTGCAGCAGGTTTGCTTAACCAACCTTTCCCACATTGTCATATTGTAACTACAACAACCCATAAAACCCTAAGAGGACCAAGAGGTGGAATGATTCTTATGGGCGAAGACTTTGACAATCCCTTTGGAAAGAAAACACCAAAAGGAGAAATAAGAAGTATGTCATCACTTTTAGACTCTGCAGTTTTCCCCGGAATTCAAGGTGGTCCGTTAGAACATGTAATTGCAGCTAAGGCTGTTGCTTTTGGAGAAGCTCTAAGTCCTGAATACAAGCAATATATGATTCAAACAAAAGAGAATGCTTCTGTAATGGCAAATGAGTTTGTTAATAGAGGTTATCACGTTATAAGTAATGGAACCGACAATCACTCTATGCTGATAGATTTAAGAAAGAAATTCCCCGAAATTACTGGAAAACAAGTAGAAAATACCTTGGTAAAAGCCCATATTACTTTAAATAAGAATATGGTTCCTTTCGACCACCGCTCACCTTTTCAGGCATCGGGAATGAGAATTGGAACTCCGGCAATTACAACCAGAGGAATAAAAGCCGATTTAAT
>JAFGXD010000176.1 GCA_016936815.1 Bacteroidales bacterium | reverse complement strand
TTTGATTGGTCTAAATTCGACCCCATTGTGATATGGAAAGACCCACAACTGCAAAAATACTTTGTACTTTCAGGACATTCAAGACTAGCGGCGTTTAAAGAGCTTGCTAAAACTGGCTATATTATTGATGGTTACGGATTATCTAATATTCCGGTTAAAGTATTCAAAGGAAGCGAATCAGAGGCAATTGATTTTGCTCTAAACAGTAATACGTTATCTACAAAAGAAACGGAAGTAGAGAGAGCTTTATATTATGCAAAGCAGCGTAATCTATGCGAAAGAAAGCAAGTGGCAGGATTAGGGGTTATTTCGGATTGCGAAAAAGAAGTAATAGAAAAAATAAAAAATTCCGAAGGTAAAAACTCCAACTACATTATAAATTTAAGTTACTTAAATCCCGAAGGCTTTTTAATGCAAAGCCTTACAAACATGGGCGTTGAAAAAGACAACGACAGTACAAACGTATTAAGAACTATTGCAAATTGGATTGGAGAAGCAAGAAAAAATAATGCAGAAATACTAAACACCCAAGAAGATGAAATAGCCAAATTCCTACTTAATGGCGGATATGGCAACAAAAGCGGGCAGTTTAAAAACAAAGTGCAGTTTAACGAAAGGTTAAAATATAGTTTTGACAGATGGAAGGCCGCAGGTGCTGACCCCAGCAGAACGTTGAACCTTGCAAATACATTAAGCAAAAGCACTTTTGAACAAGATTACGACCTAAGATTGGCAAGAGCGAAAGAAGATCACGACAATGCAATTGCTGAACATTCCGAAAAATATAACAAATATCTTTATGCCCTACTCGAAGGCAGTATTACGCAGGAAAGAATGGACGAATTAATGAAACCCATATTACTTTATGTAGAAAAGGCCAAGTCAGAATATGAGCGAATTAGAAAACAAAAGGAAACCGTAAGGGATGCGGCCAAAAATCAATTGACTTTATTCGGGATTGAAGGCAATTCTTTATACGGACTAGAGTTCGGAAATACAGAAGACACGGAGATTGACAACCTATTGGGCGCAACAGAAGAAGATACTTACAATAAACTTACAGATTTAATTATTAAGAAAATATCAGAAAAACCTTTGTTTTGGAGAAAAGCTTGGCATACAAAACAACAGGGTTATGCATATAATTTTGAATCAAAAAAAACTTATTCAGGAGTGAATTTCTTTGTCCTCAACTTTCTTGCACCGCTGGAATTTATGGACAAAGGTTATGAATCATTTTCCGATGCTTATCTTACATTTAAGCAGATGCAGGAGCTTGGTGGCAAAGTAAAAAAAGGTGCTACTGGTTTTCCTGTTTTTTATTACAACATGATGCATTTTCAAAAAAAAGACGGCAAATTAATTAAAATCACGAAAGAAGAATACGATGCACTTGATAATGAAAATAGGCACAGAACCGATATTTTTGTAAAGCCGTTTGTTCGTTATTACACTGTTTTTAATGCAATTGATTTAGAAGGAATTGATTTTCCTAAACCTATTGAAGTAAAAAAAACAGAAAAAGAGCAAATAAACTCCTGTGAATTTGTTTTGGACGCATATTCTGATAAGCCGGAAATAATATTAAGCAAAGAAGATAGAGCTTATTATACTTTACATAATGATAAAATTTCAATGCCTTATCATGATTTTTTTGAAAGTATGCAAGAGTATTATTCCACCTTGTTCCATGAACTAACACATAGCACCGGACACTCTAAAAGACTCAATAGAGATATGAGTGGGAAATTTGGCACACCACAATATGCGTTAGAAGAGTTAATAGCAGAACTTACGGCATTATTCCTTTGTGCAGATACCGGAATTGCTTATTATACAATGGACAATTCGGCGGCGTATATACAGGGTTGGAATAAGAGCGTATTGAAGCTTTTAAAAGAAGATAATAAGGCTATTTTCAAGGCGGCCGCAGAAGCACAAAAAGCGCATGATTACATGCTAAAAGGAAAAAAGGTCAGCGATTTATACAATAATGATAACGTTGTGATTAAACCTTTTGAGTTTGGTAAAAAGACAAAAGGCAAAGAAGTAGAGCACCAACAAACAAAAAAACCTGAAAATAAAAAGAAAGAAGTAACACAACTTAGTTTATTTGGCACAAATGAATTTCCTATTATTGTTGGGCAGATAAGCAAAGAAATAGCAGATGAAATAAAAAAGAAAAGCGGATTAATACTTTTAGAAATAGGGAATGATAGTTTTGGTTACAATCATTTAATTAAGCGGCACAAAGACGACATAGAACAAACAACTCTATCAGTTATAGATTACGTAAAATTCGTTTGTAACAATTTTAATGAAATTCGCATTGATGAGAAAAATCCAAACTCTTTAATTCTTGTTTACAGAAATGGACTTGCTAAAATTGCTTTTATCAGAATGAATTATCAACCTGATAATGAATATTATGGGGTAAGAAGTGGTTATCCTACGTCTTACAATAGACTTAAGAAAAAAAGACTGCTTTGGAGCCGTTTCGCATCCGACCCTACATAATTAAGCACATTTCTGTAAGATTTATTCGCCTAAAAACAAATGTGCCGTTTTTAAGCGAGGCAAAATCTCAAAGCAATCCTATACAAAGTTAATTAATTTAATGCAAAAAAAATAACTTAAAAAAACAGAAAACATGAAAACGAAAAAAAAAAGTAAAAAAACCATCAAATAAAGCCAATAGCAAAAATTTCACTAATAAACAATCAATTATAGTATTCAGGATTATGCAAATATAAAAAAATCCTCGCAAGGAGAAGGACTTTATAAATAATCCACCGTGCAAGGATTTATATTTTTGACAAAAATACAAATAAAAAATAAATATGAAAACAACATTAGGAAAAATTAAAACCATGGAGAACACAAAAAACAACAAAAGGCTAATTACAAGGCACAATCTATTGCGATTATACCCTTACATAGACCAAGATATTTTACCGAAAGAGTTGAAACAGGATGAATTTGAAGAGTATAAAGATTTCCTTCAGTTTTATGATGATGATGCAACTATTAAGCAGGCCGTTGATTTATTCATTCTGAAATTAAACGAAGTATTAATTGAGGATGTAGTTGAACAATTAAATATGGTTTTGTCAAACGAAAAAAAGAACGAAAAGATAAAAGAAAACGGACGAAAAAAAGAAAAGAAGGATGTGCTTTATGAAGAACACAAAACACCAAAAGCAGAATTGATAAAACGACAAAAAGAACACAAAACAAGAACGAAAATAGTTAAAAAAGCCATGCCAATGCCAACAAGTTGGATGAAGGCTTTAAGGCTTTATAAAAACGCTGCCGGAAAAGAAAAAACGATGAATTGGGTTTACAGTTCCTTGAATTTTATTCAATCAAATTTTAATGCAAAAGCAGTTAATTCGCCAACTCCAAATATTGAGCTTATTCGCAAGATACAAAACATACTTGTAAATGCCATTAACTCTAACTTAAATAAAGACAAGCTTTTTATCGAAAAAAACGAAAAGCTTACAGAAAACATAAACGAAGCATTGAATCAGGTGCAAGTAAGTAAAAAAATGCCAAAACCTGCACAAAAAAATATTGATTTAAAAGGCATTGTAAATTCAACCGAAATCGGGCAAATAAAATTCGATACGATAA
>JAFGXD010000175.1 GCA_016936815.1 Bacteroidales bacterium | reverse complement strand
TTAGAAATTCTTTCAGAAATAAAAATAAATTTATTTGATGAAATATTCCTTGTTTTTAAGAAATCAATAATTTTCGATTTATTGTCTGTTTTAATTAAAAAAAAACATTCTTGTTTGTTTTCAAAAAGAGAAAAAGCAATTGCGGAACATCTTGATAAATGTCCTAAGCCATATTTATCACCTGCATTGCATCTTATAAGAACATTCATTTTTTATTCAATAATTTATACTTTATCTCTGTCATTTCCCAGTCTGATTGATTATCAATATCCTGAACCTGTATATCGGGAATTACAAAACCAAATTTATTATTACCTTTTAGCCCACCCTCAAACTTCATCCAATAAAATTGTCCTGCATCGTGGTAAGCAGGTTCCAAATCTTGAGAACGTGATTTTTGATATTCGGGATTTAGCATAGATATTTTTCCATCGCACATTCTAACTGCTCGTTGTATTGGATATGAAAACTGCGCCAATGGTCTTACTGAATCGGCTTTTTTTTCTAAAAGAATCTTATATCCTTTAATTAGATTTTCCATCGTAATTAATGGAGCTGTTGGAAGAATAAGACAAATATTATCGTATATAATTCCTTTTTGTTGATAAACTGTTTTTACCTCCTCAACAACATCAGAGAGAGTAGCAAAATCGTTGCTATTTTCATCTGACCTAAAAAACGGGACAACAGCTCCGTAGTTTTCAGCAATTAATTTTGTTTTTTCACAATCTGTAGATACCATTATTTCTGAAAAAAGCCCGCTATTTTTTGCCAATTCAATAGAATAAGCAATTATAGGTTTTCCAAGAAAATCTCTGGTGTTTTTCCCCGGAATTCTTTTGCTCCCTCCTCTTGCCGGTATTATTGCTAAGTTTTTCATTTCAAAAACTCCAAAACTTTATTAATCACATATTCTTGTTGCTCATTACTAAGCCCCGGATACATAGGCAGACTAATGCATTTTTCGTAATATTTTTCTGCTACCGGAAAATCACCATTTTTCCATCCCCGGTTTTTGTAAAATGGCTGAAGATGAACAGGAATGTAGTGAATTTGAGCAAAAATTCCGTTTGCTACCAGATGATCGTAGAATTCTCTTCTATTATCTACCTGTATTACATACAAATGCCATGCATGCCGGCTATTTTTTATTCTAACAGGGGTAATAATATCTTTTTCTACAAAAGCTTCATCATATTTTGCAGCTATTTCTTCCCTTCTTCTTAACCCTTTTTCTGCTCGGGTAAGTTGAGAAATTCCTAAAGCGGCTTGAAAATCGGTTAGTCTGTAATTGTAACCTAATTCTTGCATTTCGTAATACCAACCGGGATAATTAACGCTTTTTGTATTATCTCTTCCTTCACTTTCTTTTAATGAATTAACAAAAAGAGACTCTTCCTTAGTTGTTCCATGAGATCTGAGTATTTTTACTTTTCGTTTTAATTCTTCATTATTTGTAGTAACCATACCCCCTTCGCCACAAGCAATATGTTTTACCGGATGAAAGGAAAAAATCGATAAATCCGCAAATTTTCCGTTTCCGCAATTTTGTTTTTCTCCTTTTGAATCGGTAAAAAATGCTCCGGGGGCATGACATGCATCTTCAATAATCCAAAGTCCGTGCTTGTCGGCAAGGTTTCGAAATTCCTCAAGATTTACAGGCTGTCCCGCAAAATCTACGGGAATTATTCCTGAAAAAGTGCCGGGAGGGTTATTATTAATTAATTCCTCTACCTTATTAATATCAAGCAAATATGTATCAGGGTTAATATCGGCAAACACAATTTCTCCACCGCAATATTCAATGCAATTGGCTGATGCAACAAAAGTAATAGGGGTGGTAATAAATTTTTGACCCTGTTTTACTCCCAAAGCCATTGCACAAAGGTGTAATGCAGCAGTTCCATTAGCTACACTAACAGCGTATTGTGAACCAATATATTTTGCAAACTTTTCCTCGAACTCAAAGTTTTTTGGTCCTGTTGTTAAGAAATCGGAGTTTAATACATCGCTAACAGCTTGTATATCTTCGGGGGTTATTGTCTGTCGTCCGTAAGGTATTCTCATAAAACTTACAAAGGTTTGAAGTTTGAATCAACGTATTTAACAATTTGCTTTCTAATATCTTCAACATTAAGCCATTGACTATTTGTGCCGGAATTATAAGTAAATCCTTTTTCAACTTCTTTAGCTTTGAAATGTTCCATATAAATCTTTTTTCTTTCTTCTTTTAAAGGAGGAAGAATAATGTAGTATTTTCCTGAATCCAGAGTATAAAAAGAATCTGAAGATGTAATCATTTCTTCGTGAAGTTTTTCTCCGGGACGAATTCCCACAACCGGTGTTTTGCAAGAAGGAGCAATAGCTTCGGCCACATCGGTAATTTTGTATGAAGGAATTTTAGGGACAAATATTTCTCCCCCAATAGCGTTTCCAAGAGCATAAAGAACCAAATCTACACCTTCTTCAAGAGATATATTAAAACGAGTCATTTCCGGATGCGTAATTGGCAAGACACCTTCTTTTCGTTTTTCCATAAAAAATGGAACAACCGATCCTCTGCTACCAATAACATTTCCGTAGCGAACAACAGAAAAACTGACCGGTCGTTTGCCTTTTGTATTATTTGCAGCAATAAAGAGTTTATCGGAGCAAAGTTTGGTAGCACCATAAAGGTTAATTGGAGCTGCGGCTTTATCGGTTGAAAGAGCAACAACTTTTTGAACGCCCATATCAAGAGCGGCTTCCAAAACGGTTTCAGCACCCAGAATGTTAGTTTTAATAAATTCCATTGGATTGTATTCTGCAGCCGGAACTTGTTTTAGAGCGGCTGCATGAACAATATAATCTATTCCTTCACAGGCTCTTCTAAATCTGTCTTTATCTCTAATATCTCCAATAAAATAGCGAATTCCGTTATATTTTTCTTTTGGGAATATTTGCGCCATTTCAAATTGCTTGAGTTCGTCGCGCGAATAGATAACAAGACGTTTAATTTCGGGAAATTGGTTAAGAACTGTTTCAACGAATTTTTTACCAAAAGAGCCTGTACCGCCGGTAACAAGTATAGCTTTTCCGTTTAAGTCGATATGATTTTTTTGCATTACGGTTAAAAAAAATTAATAAGACTGTAAATATAGTAATTATTCAAAAGTCTTCGAAATATTTGTGGGATTTAGACTAATACTATCTAAAACATTCTGCTGTATGTTGCTTGAAAGTCGGAAAGTCGGTGATGGGATGGTGCGAAATTGAGATGAAGCGAAACCCAAAACCCGAAAAAGGAAACAAGAAATGCTAACAGCCAAAAAATCACATTTTACTCAATAATATTCATCTCCTCAATAAGGTGACTTGCTCCGGCAAATTTATCGATAATGAAAAGCAAATATCTTACATCCATAGAAATATTGCGACATTGGTCGGGGTTATACATTATATCGCTCATTGTTCCTTCCCAGTTTCGGTCGAAATTTAATCCTATAAGCTCTCCGTTTGCATTAATTACCGGACTTCCGGAGTTTCCACCGGTAGTATGATTACTTGCGATAAAACAAACGTGCATAGAACCATCGGCATCGGCGTAACGGCCATAGTCTTTTTTAGCATAAAGCTCTCTAAGTTTTTGAGGAACATCGTAATCGTAAATTGCAGGGTCGTCTTTTTCCATAATACCTTTAAGTGTAGTAAAATGTTCGTAGAAAACACCGTCGTTTGGATAATAATCGTCTACTTGTCCGTAAGTAATTCGCATAGTAAAATTTGCGTCGGGGTAAAAGATTTTGTCCTTTTGAAATTCTCTTAATCCGTTAATATACTGTCGGTACAGAGTATTTAGTTTTGAATCGTTCGACCTTAAAGCAAATAAAAGTTTATCTACATAAACATTTACAATATCTGCATAAATTTTATAAACCGGATCTTCCAGAATTTTCTTTGCAGATTTTACGGACAGTTTTTCAAAAAAACCGTCTAGTTTTTCGTTTGAAACCAAAATAGAATTCTCAAAAAGATAATCTACATATTTATTCAAGTCTCCTTTAAACTTCGAGTTAATCATTTTAAAAGCTTCCGGATGATATTCTGTAGAAACACTGTCTCTGTAGATTTTAATCATTGCCGTTACTAGTTTTTTGCTAGTAGGCAGATTATAATCTTTAAAAAATGCTTTAGCTTTACCTTTAAGTGAATTAGAAATTTCTATTAATTGGTCTTCTGTTAGTTCGCCTGAAAGTTCCCTGAAATTTCCTGCAAATTTAATAAGATCTAGTGAAAGCAAAGCTTCCGAGATGTAGTCGTAAGTGGTTTGAATAGGAGTAAATTCACGATAAATTTTTTCGAAATTTACAAGAACATTTCCGTAAATAGTATTCATTTCTCTTTTGGTTTTAAGCCAATTAGAAAACCTTTCTTCAAGTTCTTGTTTTTTTCTAACAGCATCGAGTTTTTTGAGACCTTTATTTTCTCCAATCCATTTTTTCCAGTAATTGGCAACGCCTGCGTATTTTGAAGAATATTGAATTCTAACGGCATCGCTAGCGTCCATATCAGCTTTCATAATATCTAACTTTATTTTTCTAATATTAATTTTATGAGGATTAGAATCTTCCATAATCATTTTCACGGCATGAGATGTAAGATACTGTTCTGTAGTTCCGGGATAACCAAAAACCATGGTAAAATCGCCTTTTTTCACACCTTTAAGTGAAATAGGAAAAAACATTTTAGGTTTATAAGGCACATTTTCAGGAGAATATTCAGCAGGATTATTGTTTTTATCGGCATAAATTCTAAATAAAGAAAAATCGCCTGTATGTCTAGGCCACATCCAGTTATCAGTGTCTCCGCCGAATTTTCCTATAGAGGAATGAGGAGCACCAACAAGCCTTACATCTTTATAGGTCTGATATACAAACATATAATACTCGTTTCCATAATAGAAAGGTTTTACACTAATTTCATATTTTTTACCTTCCGAGTTTTCTTCCTCAAGTTTTGTAATATTTTGTTTTATAAGTCTTTCTCGCCTAACTTCATCGTCGCTTACTTTTACTCCTTCAAGAGCCTTTTCGGTAACATCTTCCATTCTAATTAAGAAGGTAACTGTAAGACCCGGATTTGAAAGTTCTTCGGAATTATTCATTGCCCAAAATCCATTAGTTAAATAGTCTTTTTCAATGGTTGAATGAGATTGGATTTGCCCATAACCGCAGTGGTGATTTGTAAGAACAAGCCCCTTATCGGAAATAAGCTCACCTGTACAGCCACGTCCAAAAATTACAATAGCATCTTTCATACAAGCTTGATTTACACTGTAAATATCTTCCGCAGAAAGTTTAAAACCTTTTTTCTGCATATCTTCAATATTGTATTTTTTAAGAAGAAGAGGAATCCACATTCCCTCGTCGGATCTAACCAATGAAGTAAGAAAAATTAGTGCAGAGATTGTAAATAGTTTGATTTTAATAAGCATACGAATTTTTTTTTGGTTATAATTATCAGCAAAAATAATAAAAAAATACAAGTTAAAATTATTTTAAATTACAATACATAAGCATTTCATTTTGCAAGAAAACAAGTCATTACTCAAGTTTTTTAACTATTTCTCGTTTCAATAAACAAACAGTTGTTGAAAAATTTTAGTATTTTTACCAAAAAAAACAAACATGCTAACACCCGTTCTTAAGGCTGCAATGCTTATTATGCTTACACTTCAGACCAATTTGGTTGTAGGTTTGGATTACAATAACGACTCTACTCTTCTTCAAAAAGAATCTCCCGAAGACCATCAAATTGCCGACGATTTAACAAATTTACTCAAGCGTTGGTATATAGAAAACTCCTATTCACATTTAGATTCTGTGTTCGATTATGGTGCGGATGAAGAAGTTCCTGATGTTTCTGATTCAATAATAAAAGATCGCCTTTCAGGCTTGCCTACTCTAATACATTTAACCTATAATGAGAAAGTTAGAAGCTGGATTGATTTATACACAAAAAGAAACAGAAAGCAAGTGGCCAATTTATTAGGTCTCTCAGAATACTATTTTCCTATGTTTGAAGATATTTTCGATCGCTACGATGTGCCTCTGGAACTAAAATACCTAGCAATAATTGAATCTGCTCTTAATCCCGTTGCTGTTAGCAGAGCCGGAGCTACAGGAATCTGGCAATTTATGTACACAACGGGCAAGGTTTATAAACTAACAATGACCTCCCACATTGACGAAAGACGAGATCCTGTAAGAGGAACTCATGCTGCAGCACAACTTTTAAGAGATTTGTATAGCATTTATGGAGATTGGACTCTGGCAATTGCAGCCTACAACTGCGGCCCCGGAAATGTTAATAAGGCAATTAAACGGGCTGGTGGAAAAACCGACTACTGGGAAATTTATCCCTATTTACCCAGAGAAACAAGAGGATATGTTCCTGCTTTTATCGGCGCTTTGTATGCAATGACTTTTTACAAAGAACACAAAATTATTCCAAGAAAAATTAATTATCCAATTGCCGTAGATACTGTAATGGTTACTCATGAACTTCATTTACAGCAGGTTTCAGAAGTTTTGCAAATTCCTATTGAACAATTGCAGGAGTTTAATCCACAGTACAAAAAAGACATAATTCCGGCAATTAATAAAAAGTATCCTTTAATGTTGCCAATAGATTACATTAATAAATTTATTGAGCTGGAAGATTCAATTTATAATTATAACGATTCTCTTTTCTTTAAAATTCCCGGGAAATTAAATGAAACATCAATAAGCTCTTCATCTTCTAAATATGAAGAAATTGTTCATGAAGCTCCAACTGCCGACCATATTGCTTTAACTTATACAATAAAAGCAGGTGATAATCTTGGATTTATTGCTTCCTGGTACGATGTTACTGTTGCTAAAATTAAGGGTTGGAATAATATGTATGGCAATAGCATAAGAGCAGGTCAAAAACTTACTATTCACAAACATAAGGATGTTGCCGAAAAATATAAAGGAATTGATAATATGAGTTTTGAAGCAAAACAAAAAATGATTGGTAAAGAAGTTAGCAGTTCCGCAAACAATTCAAGTACCACAAATAATACTACAACCACAACCAATACTCAAACTTCAGGTTCCGGAAAATACGTTATGTACACAGTAAAATCGGGAGATAATTTTTGGACTATTGCCAAGAAATATCCCGGAGTTTCTAATACGGATATTATGAAGTTGAATGGAATAACCAATCCGGGAAGCCTTAAGGTTGGTCAGAAACTGAAAATTAAGCCTTTATAGTTAGTAACATCAAACATTGGGATAAATGAAACCTATTCATTCATTTATATTTCTGTTTGTTATTCTGGTTATTCTGGCAATAATAGGTGAAATACACCCTAAAGAGCTTGAAATTTCAGGAGTAAAACTAAAATTTTCCAATCTGGAAACCCTGCTTTCAAAAACCCCCGAGAAAAAAGATATTACAAAAATTGTTGCTAATACTTCTCTTATCGACGATTTGAAATCGGAAGAGAAAATTATTGTAAATGAAGACAATACAGTAGATACAGTTAGAGTTATTGCCGACAGTCTTTTTAATGTTGTAGAAAAACTTCAGTTTCCTAACGAGGACCCTTCTTGCATGAATGTTCTTTTTCAAAAATTAATTTCATCAACAAATCAGGGCAAAAGCTTAAGAATTCTTCATTACGGAGATTCCCAGATTGAAGGCGACAGAATTACTGATTATGTTAGAAACAAATTGCAAACTAAATTTGGCGGTTCAGGACCCGGAATGGTTCCCGTAGTTCCTGCTAATAATATTTCTACTACAGTAAAAATTTCCTATTCCGATAACTGGAAAAGATATACGGTTTTTGGAAAACAAGATACTACAGTAAAACATAAAAGATACGGTTCCCTTGCTGCATTTAGCAGATTTGCACCGGTTTTGCCGGAAGCTGATTCAACACAACCATCAATATCCGAAACAGGCAAAGTTTATGAAGCATGGGTTAAATTACAGAAATCGAGCAACTCATATTCAACAAACAGAAGTTTTTCCAAACTTATGCTGTTTTATGGTTATAATCAAAGCCCCGTTGTTGCCGAACTTTATGCCGGCGATGAACTGCTTGGTTTAAAGTCGCTTCATTCAAATACTTCGCTAAATGTTGCAACCTGGGATGTTGAAAATAGCGCAGATGAGTTTACAATAAAGTTTAGTGGCAAAGATAGTCCGGATATTTATGGAATAAGTTTGCAGAATCCAACAGGAATTGTAGCCGATAATATTCCCATGCGAGGAAGTGCAGGCTTGGAATTCAATAAAATGGATTTAAAGTTTTTGGGAGAAATGTACCAATTACTTAATGTGGATATGTTAATTCTGGAGTTTGGACTTAATCTGGCTCCTTCCGAAAATGAGAGTTACGATTATTACGAAAATTGGTTTTCGGCACAGCTACGTTCTCTAAAAAAACTAAACCCCGATATGGCAATAATTGTTATTGGAGTTAGCGACATGTCTAGAAAAACTGCCGATTATTACGAAACCTGGCCTTCAATTCCTTTAATTAGAGCAGCACAACGAAACGCTGCTTTTAAAAACGGATGCGGGTTCTGGGACTTATTTGAAGCAATGGGAGGAGAAAATTCAATGCCATCGTGGGTTTTTGCCGATCCACCTTTGGCAGGAAAAGATTTTACACATTTTAACCCAAATGGTGCCAGAGTTATTGCCCGAATGTTCTATAATGCATTTATTTACGAGTTTAATCAATACCTTAAAAAGAAAACAAGTAAGTGAAACAGCCATTGAAAAATATTGCGAAACTTGTTTTTCTTCTTTTTCTTTTGGGAATTGAAAAGGGAAATTCTCAGCAGTCGTATCCTTACGATTTGCCGCAGTATTCATTCATAAATTACCGGACAAACATTTTGAATTTTCCGGGCGATTCGTCGTCCTACAACAAACTATTCGAGAAGTTTACAAAATTGGTAACAAAAGGCGAAGGACAATTAAATGTTGTTCATTTGGGCGATTCACATATTCAGGCCGATATTTTTTCGGGAAGAATGAGGGAAAGATTACAGACCTTTGTTCCGGGACTGATTGGAGGAAGAGGCTTTGTATTCCCCTATTCGGTTGCAAAAACCAATAACCCTCAGAACTACAAAACAAGCTATAACGGAACATGGGAATGGTGCAAAAATGTTGAAACAAAGAAAAACTGCGAACTTGGTCTTTCAGGAATTTCAATTACTAGTAACGACACAGCAGCATTTGTAACACTTGTGCTTAATAGAAAAACATTGCCTGTTTACGATTTTAATAAGGTGAAAGTCTTTCATTCAACAGATTCGTTTAGCTATAAAATTTTAGTAAACGGTATTGTTGGAGAAACTGCTGAAAATAACAATCTTACCGGTTTTACAGATTATTATTTGCCCGAATATTCCGATTCTATTTGCCTTAGTTTTGCTAAAACAGATAGTATTCAGAACTACTGCACAATTCATGGAATAAGTCTTGAAACTTCCGACCCCGGTGTTGTTTATCATTCGCTTGGAATTAATGGTGCAAATGTTAATTCTTTTCGTTATTGTTCTTTGTTTTCGCCTCATTTACAAGCTATAAACCCCGATTGGATAATAATTTCGATGGGAACAAACGATGGCTACGTTGCAAAACTAGACAGCTTATTGCTTGAAGAAAACTTTGGAAAATTAGTTGATCTTGCAAGAGAAAAGTTTCCTGAAATACCTGTTCTAATTACTGTTCCGGGCGATAATTACAGATATAGAAAAACCCCAAATCAGAATAATAAATACATAAGAAATTTAATTTTTAGAATAGCAAAAGAAAAAAACTGCGCCGTTTGGGATTTTTACACAGTAATGGGTGGTTATCGTTCTGTAAATTACTGGGAAAAGGAAAATCTGGCAGCCGGCGATAAGCTGCATTTTACAAGCAAAGGCTATATTTTGCAGGGCGATTTGCTTTTTACTGCATTCTTAAAATCTTTCGATAACTATTTAGAAAAAACCGATTTACCGGAATGATGAATTTAAGTGAAATATTGCTTTACGACGAAAAAAGTCCCTTGATTTTTACAGGGATGTTTTTCTGGATTTTTTATGCAATTGTCTTGTTTGGATATTCATTTTTATACAAGAAAAGTATTGCCCGTAGCAGTTTCTTGTTTTTTGTAAGTTTGTTTTTCTACTACAAAACCGGCGGATATTTCTTCTCTTTGCTTATTTTTTCTACTCTGGTAGATTATTTCATAGGCAGAGGAATTCACCTTTCAAAAAAGGATTATAAAAGAAAATTGTTGGTGGTTTTAAGCGTTTTTGTAAACCTTGGAGTACTGGCATATTTTAAGTATTCATACTTTATTATTGAAAATATAAACGACCTTTTTGGTACAAATTTACATGTGGTAAACTATCTGTCGGTTTGGACAAATGCAGTTTCGGGAAGCAATTTTAGCGTAAGCAATATTATTTTGCCTGTTGGAATCTCATTCTATACTTTTCAAACAATAAGCTATTCTATAGATGTTTACAGAAAAAAAGTAGATCCTGTAAAAAGCATAATTGATTTTGGATTTTATGTCTCCTTTTTCCCACAATTGGTGGCAGGGCCTATTGTTAGAGCTGCTGAATTTATTCCTCAGATTTACCAAAAATACTCATTAACAAAAGCTGAATTTTCGCATGCCATATTCTTAATAATGAATGGTTTGTTTAAGAAAATGATAGTTTCCGACTATATTTCTATAAATTTTGTAGAGAGAGTTTTCGATGCCCCGTTGCAGTATTCCGGATTGGAAAATTTGCTGGGTTTATATGGCTATTCTATTCAGATTTACTGCGATTTTTCGGGATACACCGATATAGCAATAGGAATTGCATTACTGCTAGGATTTAGATTGCCTCTAAACTTCAACTCACCTTACAAAGCGGCCAATATTACCGATTTTTGGCGAAGATGGCATATTTCGTTATCGTCGTGGTTACGCGATTATCTCTATATTCCGCTTGGGGGAAATAAAAAGACTTCGGTGTTTGTGTATTTGACAATTATTGTAAGTTTGGGCTTTATTATTTTACTTAATGAACAAAGCTTTTGGAATATTGCATTTTTGGGCGTTGGATTGTTGTTTTGGATTATTAGTCTGGCAATTAAGGATTACAAAATATTCGTTTATATGGTTTGGATTTGTCTGGCCGGATTAACCCTAACCACTGTAATGCCTGAATTTCCAAAAATCAATAACATAGAAATAAGAAATTGGGGAGGTTTTATTTATTCATCAGCAATTTTGGTTTTTTGGGTATTATCTGAATTTTCTGCCGGAATAAGAAGTTTGGTAAGAACAATGATTAATTTGTTATTAACCATGCTTTTAGGAGGATTATGGCATGGAGCAAACGTTAAGTTTATTATTTGGGGAGCAATTCATGGGCTTGCACTGGCAATAGATAAAATACGAATTCTGATATTTGGCAATGCCTTGAAAAAAAGAAGAATAGAGCATTTTATTGCAGTTTTTCTAACATTTCATATTGTTGTTTTTGCATGGCTGTTTTTTAGAGCCAAAGATGAAGAAACTATACGATTGATGTTAGATCAGATGTTTTATCATTTTGGATTTGACATTAGTTTAAGATTAAAAGCCTTTTACATGACCTCTATAATATTTATTAGCTTTTCGTTTATAGCATACAGAATTTATGAAGCAATTAAAGGAGAATATGGCAAAAGAGGAAGAGAAGCCGGTTTGTTGGCTCTTATAATTAGAGATATTGTAAATTTACCAATATTTAATCTGGCAGTATTGTTTATATGGCATGTAGTTTACTTCGGATTGCAGTTTATTTTAAGTTTTTTCGGTTACACCCTTAGCGACAGTATTGGATTAGCAATTATGCCCGAAATGCTTGAAGCTTACAGAATTGTTTTTGCAATAATAGCCGGAGCGTTTTTAATACATTTGTTACCAATAAACTTTAAGGAAAAGTACAGGGGATGGTTTATTAAAACACCGGTTTGGCTAAAAGCAGTAATAGTAATAATAGGAGTTTACATTATTTATCAGGCTAAGTCTTCGGATTTACAGGCTTTTATTTATTTTCAGTTTTAGTTAGCAAAGATTAATTATCGCAAAGGCCGCTAAGTAGTCGCAAAGGGCCACTAAGAAAACCTCTGCGAATCTCTGTGTTGACAAGTTTATCAAAAGAATAATCGTAATAAATTTCTCAAAAGCAACACAAACACCAACTTTGCGCCTCTTTGCGATAAAAAAATACTTAAGCAAATAAATATTTTAACGCAAAGGACGCTAAGTAGTCGCAAAGGGCCGCCAAGAAAACCTCTGCGCATCTCTGCGTTGACAAGTTTATCAAAAGAATAATCGTAATAAATTTCTCGAAAGCATCACAAACACCAACTTTGCGCTTCTTTGCGAAAAAAAATACTTA
>JAFGXD010000023.1 GCA_016936815.1 Bacteroidales bacterium | reverse complement strand
CTTATTGAAAAACCAAGCTTGTGAAGAATCCGGCTTTTCTCCTTCCTTGAAAACAAGCTCTATTGGTGGAGAATAATGCCTTTCTATTGTATTATCGTATCCAACAAAATTATTTTTGCACCAAGGACATCGTTTAGTCCAAATAATAATAGTATCATTTTTAATCTCACAAAACATTTCGATGACATCATATTTATACCGGTCGCGATCCGTGCTAAAATACTGAATATTTAGCTTATTGTTTAAAACACAATAATGCCCCCAAAACGAATTATACTTAACAATTCCATCATTGTATAAAAAAATTTCCTGTATTCCTCTAGATTTTTCAATTCTGTAATATCCTCCATTTAGTTTGATTCTTCTATTATCTTCAACAAAAGTGAGTTCTTTGTGAAGAGTAAAATGTTTCCTATTAACAAAACAGGAATTTGTTGAAATCAAAATGATTGTTAGAAAAATTAAGTGAAAAGCATTTTTCATATTGTTTCTTTATTGGTGTTTAAAAAACAACCTAAACCTTAATAATTCTAACCACTTTAACACCCTTTTTGGTAAAAACCACAAGATTATACAAACCGGAATCCAAATGACTTAAATCAATTTCGCATTTTCTAGATAGCAAAATATCAACTTGAATGCCTTCCGAATTATATACAAGTATTTTAGAAACTTCCTGTAAATTTATATTAATAATACCTTGAGTAGGATTTGGATAAACAGTAAGCTCTTGGTTAGAAAAAATCTCTTCGGGCGTTTTAATCAAGGTGCTGTCGAATTCATAAGCTCCTATATCAACAATTGAATTTCCATCGCCGTTTCCATCTAAAATTCTTATTAATCCTGCTAAATCTGTGGCAAGATAAACCGAATCGTTTTCTCCGGCATCAATACAAGGACTAAGTTGTGAAAGCCTATAATCTCCATTTAGAGAATCTACAAACTTAGGGTCAACAAAAATATTATACCAGGGGTCACATTCCAAGCCATTGGAATTGGTGGTAAGTATTTCTCCAAACCAATCGTTTTCGTAGTTAATATTCCCGGCCAAATTATTCCAAAACAAAGAATTGGTAATTATGTTAGGGTTTGATTCTACCAAATCGTCATAAATTGCATATCCGCTTTGGTTTGCAATAATACAATTTGTCATTTCTAATGTTGCAGAATCGTAATTGTTACAAATATAAATTCCATTATAATAATTACTTCCGGCAATTGTAACATTTGTAAGCTTAATTTTTGTTTTCTCTCCCCACAATCTAAAAATCATAATGCTGCTTCCTTCAAAAAAGCCTTCCTCTAAACACCCGTTATCTACAATTGCTACATTTGTTAGAATTATATCCTCAGAACTTTCTAAAAATATCGCTGAAGAAAAAGGCCCACATGAAGTAGTATTTCCAGCGATTCGGGTGTTTTCTAAAATTAATTTACCATATTCGTAATACAAACCTGAATAGTCGCTTCCACTGTAATTATTTTCTATTACAGAATTAGTGATTTTTAAAACTCTTTCAAATTCATTTATTACATAAATTCCTCCTACTTCATTATTTGTAAAATTGTTCTTAACAGTAATTTTATCAAAAACAGATGAAGATTTTTTTGCCATTATTCCGGCACCACCTACATATCCACCATACAATCCGTAGGTTACAGTATTATTGCATATTACAGAATTCGATAAATGTATTGAGGATTTATATATATGTATACCATGGGCATGACTTCTAGAAATTCTGGCAAAACTAATCCTTGAAGAATCGGAAGTAGCTTCGTTTATCTTTAATCCATTCCAATATTCATCCGCTTTAAAAGATGTCATTATTATGCTGTCTGTTTCTGTTCCTTCGGCGGTAAGCAAACCATAAACATCAAATTTTACATCGTAATAGAAAAGCAATCGAGTTCCGGGCTCAATAATCAGACTAGAATCCTGATGCAGAATTAAATCTGCGGTAACCACATAATCTCCTGCAGGTAAAACACCCGAAATATTTCCAAAAATACCATTTTGATGAAGTATTACTGTAGGAACAACCACATCATCGTATACTGCAGATGTTTCAGAACTTAAGGTAATACATCCGGTACGACTATATTCAAAATAATAAATTCCATCTTCCAAATTTAGAGAAAATTCTCCTGCCAAATTTGTTATTGTACTATCTACCAAGGCTGTAGGAGCTGTCCGTATTGCCTTAACTTTTATGTCAGAGTAATCAGTTTCTCCATAAACAAAAGCATTTCCGGTAACAATATTTTGGGCAAAAATATTTCCCGCAACAATAAGGATTATTGCCAAACTAAAAATAATTTTTAACTGTTTCATTCTACTTTTTTCAATAATTATTTATTATGAAACAAAAGTATTATTTATTTTGTAATACCAAAAACAATTTTTCAAAAATACCAAAGTTTTCATGACAAGATAAATTGCAAACTATCAACGCATCAATTCATTTCGCATCACGTATTACTAAAAACATTGTTGGTTCGATATTGGTTTGTCGTTTGTTCGTTTGTCGTTTGTTCAAACTAACTAAAACTAAAGACTCAAAACTATTTCCCTTTTGTCGTTTTTGGTCATCAAACTATCAAACCATCAACCTAAATTTCATAAAGATTATTTTCCCAAAAACAAGCCCCTTCATCTGTTTATAATGGAATTAAAGTTTCTCTTGCTTTAATGGCTGAGAAAATAGCTTTAAAAGAGTATTTGAAAATTTGATTTAAGAGGAAAGCAATAATTACTTACTTTTTCCACCAACCCATACATTTTATATTTATTTTTTCTACCTTTGCTTTTCTTCGGAAAAAAAATGAACAATTATGGCAAAACCTAGCTTTAACGAAAACACTACAAGTGTAAATATTCTGGGTCCCGGCACCAGCATAACCGGCGATGTTAGCTGCGAAGGCGATATTAGAATAGACGGAAACCTTATTGGAAACCTAAAATCTAAAGGCAAATTAGTTATTGGTCAGACCGGTAGCATTAAAGGCGAGATTATTTGCAAGAATGCCGATATTTCGGGTGTTCTGGAAGGAAAAATTACCGTGGAGGAACTGCTTTCGCTAAAATCTACTTCAAAACTTATTGGCGATATAAAAAATACCGATAAGCTAAATATTGAACCCGGCGCAGTTTTTACAGGAACTTGTAATATGGGCGGAATTGTTTCTCATAAAATTAATCCCCCTGTTATTCCTCCTCAAATGAAATCAGGTGAGCAGGAAAACTCAACTAAATAATTACGCTAAATATTCAAGCCTTGGCTTTCAAATGATTGCAATTATTCTTGCAGGCGTTTTTGGAGGTTTGGAACTAGACAAAATTGTTGATTCTTCTTTCCCTGTTTTTACTCTTGTGCTTACTGTTCTTGCTGTTGTTTTTTCTATTTACTTTGCTATTAAAGACCTATTACGATTTAATAAATAAAATGCTGTGAAAAACTATTTTCTTAAACTTTCAATCTTATCTGCTCTAATTTTGCTAATTGGGGCTGTTCTTTTTTGCACGGTTCTTTCTCAGTATTTTGTTATTGTTATGCCCTTTGTGCTTGTCTTTTTTATTACTCTTTCGTCAATTTTGCACAAAGTTCTTGTTAATGCCAATAAATTAAAAACTGCCCGTTTTGTACCTGTTTTTATGCTGGCTACTTTTATAAAACTTATGCTTTGCCTAATTTTTATGGCTTCCTACGCTATGGCCGATAAAGAAAATGCTGTTCCTTTTATTCTTTTCTTTCTTTCTCTTTATATGATTTTTACAAGCTTCGAGGTTTATTCTATTTTGCCCGAGGTTAGAAAGGCTAGGGCTTAGTTTTATATGCAGGTACTGAAAATTTAAAAGACAGGTTAGAATAGGATTTTTTTGCTAAAAATTCCATGTATTTCCGTAACGCAATTATACGAGCCAACTACGAAGACTTATCAAAAGGCATTCACAAGACAAAAAAGTTTTTTCACTTAGTGAAATTATTTTAATACCTTTACGAGTCTAAAAAAATTAAATGCAATTAAGTAAAATATATACCGAAGAGCTAGTAAAAAAATACGGCAAAAGAACCGTTGTTAAAGGCGTATCTGTTGAATTGCAACAAGGTGAAATTGTTGGACTGCTTGGTCCTAACGGCGCCGGAAAAACAACCTCTTTTTATATGATAGTTGGCTTGGTACAACCAAATTCCGGCAAAATTTTTCTCGACGACAAAGAAATAACAAACCTTCCGGTGTACAAAAGAGCCAAACTTGGAATAGGCTACCTTGCTCAGGAAGCCTCAGTTTTTCGAAGATTAAGCGTTGAAGACAATATTACAGCCATTTTGGAACTCTCCAAATTTACAAGAGAAGAACGTCGTGAAAGACTTGAAGTTTTGCTTAACGAATTCGGATTGCAACACATTAGAAAAAGTAAAGGAATTCAACTCTCCGGAGGAGAAAGAAGAAGAACCGAAATTGCCCGTGCTTTGGCAATTGACCCTAAATTTATACTTCTGGACGAACCATTTGCCGGCGTAGATCCAATTGCAGTAGAAGATATTCAGGAAATAGTTTCCAAACTAAAAAAGAAGAATATTGGCGTTCTTATTACCGATCATAACGTTCACGAAACCCTCTCAATAACCGATAGAGCTTATCTGCTTTTCGAAGGCGAAATTCTTAAAGCAGGAACCGCAGAAGAACTGGCTTCCGACCAACAAGTTCGTGAGGTTTATCTTGGAAAGAATTTTGAATTAAGGAGATAAACCGCTAAAATCTAATAGTCAAGCTAAACAGCCAAAAAGCTAATAGCTAATAGCTAATATTTACACCAAAATATTTGCGATTCTAAAAATTTATCGTACCTTTCTGCCTGAAAATCAGATTTCAACCTAAACGCAAGCTATGAAAAGCAATAAGAAGCCTTCTATAGGTAAATTACTGGAGGAAAATAAACTTCTACGCGATTTGTTAGATTCTATGAAAACAGATCCCGATTTAAAAGCCAAAGCCGAAGAATACCAATCTCTTTTTGAAGAATATCTTTCTCAAAACGAAGAACTAAGAGAGAAAAACGAAAAATTACAAGCATTAAACAAACTGCTTCATAAAGAAAATGCTCTTAGAAAACAAGCAGAACAGGAAATAGCAGCAAGCGAAGAAAGATATATTCTGGCAACAACAGCAACTGATAATGGTATTTGGGACTGGGTAGTATCTTCCAATGAGGTCTATTATTCAGACCATTGGAAACGTCAGGTAGGCTATAAACCCCATGAACTCGAAAATAAATTCTCTTCGTGGCAAAATCTTCTTCATCCCGAAGACTATGACAGAATGCATCAGGAAGTCGATAAATACCTTAAGAATCCCAAGGGTTTATTTGTGGCCGAATTCAGAATGAGACATAAAAATGGAACTTACCGTTGGATAAGAAACTCCGCAGCATCTAAAAAAGATAAAAACGGAAATGTTGTTAGAATGTTCGGTACTCACCAAGATATCACTAATCAGAAAAAGATTGAAACATTACTCGAATCAAGTGAAAAAAAGTACAAAGCTCTTATAGATTATGCTCCTGAAGCAATATTTGTTCACGATAAGAACGGGAATATTATTCATGCCAATAAAATTGCTTGCCAAAGATTAGGTTATTCATTAACGGAACTTATTAAGTTTGATGTTACCGATATTGACCCTGATATTATTTCCAGAGGCGATAAGAAATTTTTCTGGCCCAAAGTTCCAATAAAATTTGAAGCACGACATAAAGCAAAAAGCGGAAAAATTATTCCCGTAGAAATCAGCCTAAATTCAATAGAACACCAAGGTGTTAAAACCTATATTGCACACGCTTCCGATATTTCGGAAAGAAAACTTTCGGAAAAACTTCTTAAGGAAAGTGAATCACACTTTAGAAAGCTGTACATTGAATCTCCAAATCCCTTTCATTCTTTAAACAAAGAAGGTAAAATAATTGATATTAATCCTGCCTGGGAAAAATATTTGGGTTATTCAAAAACTGAAGTAATAGGTAACCATATAAGCGAATTCCTTACCATTAATAAAACAGCATTTAATAAACAACTTAAAGATTTTATTGTTAACCAAGAGATTCAAAACAAAGAATATATTTTCAAAAGTAAAAGTGGAAAAGTTCTTCATTCTCTGGTAAACGGTAAAATTTCCTACTCTAACGAAGGAAAATTTGAAAGAACTCATTGTGTTTTAAACAATATTACCGAAAGAGTTAACAACGAAAAGGAAAGAATTAGACTTGAGCAGGCAATTGTGCAAAGTAACTCACCCATTGTAATTACCGATGCAGCCAGGAATATAGATTTTATTAATCCTGCATACACAGACATTACAGGCTATTCGCTTGAAGAAGCCCAAGGAAAAAACCCCAGATTTCTAAAATCAGGTCTTCATTCAAAAGAATTTTATCAATATTTGTGGCAAAAAATTATTAGCGGTGAAACATGGAAAGGAGAGTTTTGTAACAAAAAGAAAAATGGCGATGTTTACTGGGAAATGGCTACAATTTCACCGGTATTCGACCGACAAAAAAAATTAATCAGTTATATTAAAGTAAGTGAAGACATAACTTCAAAAAAACAAGCTGAAGAAGGATTAAGAATTGCTAAGGAAAAAGCCGAGGAGGCTTCTCACGTAAAAAATGCCTTTCTAGCCAATATGAGCCACGAAATACGTACTCCAATGAACGGTATAGTTGGGTTTAGCGAACTACTTGCCAGACCTAACCTTTCGGAAGAACAGAGAAAAAAATTCGTTGGAATAATAAACAATAATTGCGCTAACTTATTAAAATTAATAGACGATATTATTGATATTTCGAAAATTGAAGCCAAACAAATGAAAACTCACCTTCAACCGGTTGGCATTAAAGAAGTTTTTGGAGAGATAAAAGCCCTTGCTGAACAACAAATATCAAATCTTAATAAAAAGGATTTGCTATTGGAAATAACTTTGGATAAACAAATAAATGAACTTGAAATCCAAACAGACCCATTACGTCTTAAACAAGTACTTTTAAACTTAATTACCAATGCAATTAAATTTACCGATAAGGGAGAAATTATTATTGGAGGTAAAATTAAGAAAGATTACATAGAATTCTTTGTAAAAGATACCGGAATTGGTATTGAAAAGGAAAATATTGAATTGATTTTCAGCGAATTTACACAAGCCAACAAAACAATTCAGGAAAGATTTGGAGGCTCGGGATTAGGTCTTTCTATTTCTAAAGGTCTTGTACGACTTCTTGGAGGAGAAATATTTGTTGAATCTGAACCCGGCAGAGGATCTACTTTTAGCTTTACAATTCCAAATATTAAGCCAAGAGGAATAAGCATAATATCGGAGACAAAAACTACAGGAGATTACAATTGGACTAATAAAAAAATACTT
This sequence comes from Bacteroidales bacterium, assembly GCA_016936815.1. Taxonomy (GTDB): domain Bacteria; phylum Bacteroidota; class Bacteroidia; order Bacteroidales; family GWF2-38-335; genus GWF2-38-335. The sequence goes on along the minus strand of JAFGXD010000023.1, from coordinate 15,451 downwards.
GTGGTTGAAGATATTGAAACTAATTATCTATTTCTTGAATATGCACTAAAAACAACTAATGCAAAAATTTTTCATGCCGAAAACGGAAAAAATGCATTAGAAATGAGTAACAAAAATAATTTTGATATTATTTTAATGGATATTAACCTCCCCGATATTAACGGTGTAGAGGTTACACGACAAATTCTAGAAAGGAAACCCGGTCAGATTATTATTGCGCAAACAGCTTATGCTATGCAGGAAGAAATTAATCTTTTTACTGCAGCAGGCTGTGCAGATTACATCACAAAACCTATTAGAACAGAAAATCTTCTTAATACCTTAAGTAAATTCCTCAAATAGTGGCTGAAAGAAAACTAAGCTTTTTAAGACTTTTATTATCCGGAATCAAATACAAATCTGTATAAAAGATTTTATTGATTGCGTTTGCCCAGCTATATAATTTAAAGCGACCATAATTTTGAATCTCATATATTAGTATTTACTTTTGTGGTATATCAATAAATAAAATAATGAAAACACTTTCTCTTAAACTTGATGACTTTGTTTTCCAAGAGACCGAGAAACTACTTGAAAAAATTAAGAAAACCCGAAATCGTTATTTAAATACTTCAATATTTTAAATTGACTTCAAAAAAAATACATATCAAAGGCCTTGTTCAGGGTGTGGGATTTCGTCCTTTTATCTACAGAATTGCTGTAAAAAATTATCTTTCAGGAACAGTTGATAATAGAAACGATGGGGTTTTTATTCAAATTCAAGGAAGCAAAAACGATATTAAGAATTTCTTTTCAGATTTGGAAAAGGAAGCTCCTCCGGCTTCATCAATAGATTCTGTGGAAGTCTTTGAAGCAGAGCCTCTTGAAATAATCGGCTTTGAAATAGTGAAAAGTAAAAATACTTCCAACGAAATTACTGATGTAAGTCCCGATATTGCTGTGTGCAACGATTGTTTGGCCGATATGAAAACCCAGGCAAACAGAATAAACTACCCATTTATTAACTGCACTAATTGTGGCCCCCGATTTACAATTATTAAAGATTTACCATACGATCGAGAAAAAACCTGCATGCAGCCTTTTATTATGTGTAAAGACTGTAATAATGAGTATTCAAATATTCTGGATAGAAGATTTCATGCTCAGCCTGTTGCTTGTAGTGTTTGCGGGCCAAAATATAGCCTGATTAAAGAAAATTGTGAAATTGAAGACTTTCATGAAATATTGTGCGAAACTACCGAAATTATTGATACAGGAGGAATTGTTGCTATTAAAGGCATGGGTGGATTTTTTATTGCCTGCGATGCCAAAAATAAAGAAGCAGTAAATCGTCTCCGAAGCTCAAAAGAACGTGAAAATAAACCTTTTGCAGTAATGTTTAAGAATTATGAGTCTGTTGCTGAATACTGTAATATTTCAGAAGAAGAAGCAAAATTTTTGCAATCTTGGCGAAGACCCATTGTTCTTTTGGAGACAAAAAAGTCGCTTGCATCCGGAGTTTCAATGGGTTTTAAAACTTTAGGAACTATGTTGCCATATATGCCTGTTCATTATTTATTATTTGAAAAGGTAAAAACAAACTGCATAGTTCTTACCAGCGGCAATATTTCCGACGAGCCAATATTAATAGATAATTCTGAGGCAATTAGTAAATTGAAAAATATTGCAGATGCTATTCTACTTTACAACAGAGAAATATACAACCGAAACGACGATTCTGTCGGTTTTGTAATAAACAAAAAACCAAGATTAATAAGACGTTCAAGAGGTTTTGTCCCCAATCCTATTAATCTTCCATTTTCTGTGGATGGAATTATTGCCTCAGGAGCCGAATTGGTAAATTGCTTTTGTGTTGGAAAAGGAAATCAAGCAATTATTTCACAGCATATTGGCGATTTAAAAAATGCAGCCACTTTGGAATTTTATTCCGAAGCAATAAATAGATTTAATAAGCTTTTTAGAGTAAAACCTGAGCTTTTTGTTTGCGATTTGCATCCCGATTATCTTTCTACACGTTTTGCACAAAATTTTGGAATTGAAATTTTGCAGGTTCAGCACCACCATGCACATATTGCTTCTTGCATGGCAGAACATAAAATTAGTGATAAAGTTATAGGTTTGGCAATGGATGGAACCGGATTAGGAATAGACGGAAATATTTGGGGAGGAGAGTTTCTTTTGACCGATTTTTCAGGTTTTGAAAGGGAACGGCATTTCGAATATATTGCAATGCCCGGAGGCGACAAAGCGGCTAAGCAAGCATGGAGAATGGGTTTATCCTATCTTTACAAAGCTTACGGAAAAGAATTTTTAAATCTTGATATTCCATTTGTTCGAAATTTGAATGAAAAAGACTGTAGTTTACTAATTCAGGCTATTGACAAAAAAATAAACAGCCCATTAACCAGTTCGGCAGGCCGTTTGTTCGATGCAGTTGCGGCAATAACAAATGTTTGCACAAATGGAACATTTCATGCCGAAGCACCAATGCGACTGGAATCCCTTGCAAAAGAAAATATTACAGAAAATTATCCTTATGGAAAAGGAAAAGAAATTTCCTTTATTCCAACAATAAAAGCTATTGTAAACGACATAAAAAGCAATGTTGAAACATCTGTTATTTCGGCAAAATTTCATAACACATTTGTAAAGGTAATTTTGGAAACAATAATTGAAATATCTGCTAAAACTGGAATTAAAAAAGCCGTTCTATCAGGCGGCAGTTTCCAAAACAGATATTTGCTTCAAAAACTTGAAAATATGCTTGAAACAAGTGGAATACAAGTCTTTTCAAACGAAAAAATTCCGGCTAACGATGCAGGAATTGCTTTGGGACAGTTGGTAATTGGGGCATTTTTCAAAAATAATAATTGCAAACTACATTAAAATAAATTCAACTACCTTTGTGTTCTGAAGATTATTCTTCCACAATTTTAAGAAAATATTTCATGTCGAAAAAATTCAAAAAACAGGGCAAAAAAAAGGGAACTTCTAAAAGAGAAATTCAAGATTTAATATTTTCCGTTTTTTCAGCCAACCCAAGTAAAACATTCAACTACAAACAAATAGCTGCAAAAATTGACGCAAGCGATTTCGGTTCAAAGCAAATAATAATGCAGTTACTAGCTGCAATGACAGCTCAGGAACGACTTATTGAAGAAAGCACCGGAAAATACAAACTTAAACCACAGGCCGGTTATGTTACCGGTATTGTCGACCTAACCTCAAAAGGTTACGGATTTATTGTTTCAGAAGAAATGGATGAACATGTGTTTGTTAGTCAAACTAATTTAAAACATGCTTTAAACGGAGATAAGGTAAAGGTGTTTTTATATGCTCGTAAAAAAACATTTCATCCTGAAGGTGAGGTAGTTGAAATTCTTGAAAGATCGAAAACTACTTTTGTGGGAACTGTGGAAATGTCGCATAATTTTGCTTTCCTAATTGTCAATTCCAGAAAAATGCCTTACGATATTTTTCTTCCTGTTGAAGGGCTTAACGGCGCAAAACACAACGATAAAGCCTTGGTAAGAATTACCGATTGGCCAAAAAAGGCTAAATCGCCTTTTGGTGAGGTTATTGAAGTCCTTGGAAAAGCCGGTAGTCACCAAGCCGAAATGCATGCTATTCTTGCCGAATTCGACCTTCCACTTAAATTCAGCGAAGAGGTTATTGCTGAAGCCGAAAAAATAAAAGCAAATATTCCGCAAACTGAAGAAATGCGTAGAAGAGATTTCCGCGGTGTGCCAACATTTACAATAGATCCTCACGATGCTAAAGATTTCGACGATGCTCTATCTGTTGCTTATCTCAATAATGGAAATATTGAAGTTGGGGTACATATTGCCGATGTAACTTATTATTTCGATGAAGGATCCATGCTTGATAATGAGGCTTTGGAAAGAGCTACTTCAGTTTATTTGGTTGATAGGGTTGTTCCAATGCTTCCCGAACATTTGTCGAATTATCTTTGCTCACTTCGTCCAAATGAAGATAAACTTTGCTTTTCTGCAGTTTTCGAACTGGATGAAAATGCAAATATTATTAACGAGTGGTTTGGCAGAACAATAATAAACTCTCAAAAACGATTTACTTACGAAGAGGCTCAGGAACTTCTGGAAAACAAAGCCGGCGAATGGTCGGAAGAGATGATACTTTTGGATACTTTAGCCAAAAAACTGCGTGTCGACCGTTTTAGCAAGGGCTCAATTGCTTTCGACAGGGAAGAGGTAAAGTTTAATCTCGATGATCAAGGTCATCCTATTGGCGTATATTTTAAACAACCAAAGGATTCTAACAAACTTATTGAAGAATTTATGCTTCTTGCAAATAAACGAGTGGCTTTGTTTATAGGCAAATCCGATAAGAAGAAAAGAACTTTTGTGTACAGGATTCATGATGAGCCAAATCCTGAAAAACTAAAAACCTTCAGCTATTTTATTCGTCGTTTTGGCTACAGAATTAACCTAAAAACTAAAGCCCAAACCAATGCATCTTTAAATGCTCTTTTAGAAGATGTTAAAGAAAAGAAGGAAAAAAATCTTATTGAAACTCTGGCTGTTAGAACAATGGCAAAAGCAGCTTATTCAACCATAAATATTGGTCATTTTGGTTTGGGTTTTTCACATTATTCTCATTTTACTTCGCCCATTAGAAGGTATCCCGATATGATGGTTCATAGATTATTACAGGCTTACCTTAATGGCGAATCGTCGAAAGATCAGAAAAAATATGAGCAAATGTGTGTTCATTCTTCCGAAATGGAAAAAAGAGCTGAAGAGGCCGAACGTGCATCAATAAAATACAAGCAGGTGGAATTTATGCAAGATAAAATCGGCGAGGAATTCAGTGGTATTATTTCTGGTGTGGCTGAATGGGGTTTTTATGTTGAAATAGATGAAAACAAAGTAGAAGGACTTGTGCCTATGCGAGATATGAACGACGATGTATATATTTTTGATGAAGAAAATTATTGCATTTATGGTAAGCATCACGGACGAAAATACCAATTGGGAGATGAAGTAAAAATTGTAATTGTTAAAGCAAGTCTTGCAAAGAAACAACTTACCTTCAGGCTATTAGACGAAGTTTAGAAAATATTTTTTCGGGAATTGAAAGACGATAAAAGAACAATATCAAAAAAAATAAAGCAGGCTGCTACCGAAATTGGCTTCGATGGATGTGGTTTTTGCAGAGCTGATTTTTTGGAAGAAGATGCAGGGTTTCTTAATAAATGGCTACAAAATGGTATGCATCAAGATATGCATTACATGGAAAACCATTTCGAAAAAAGAGTAAATCCTGCAAAATTGGTGGAAGGAGCAAAATCTGTTATTTCTGTTTTTCTGAATTATTACCCTTCAAAGATTCAAAACAAAAAGAATGTACCAATAATAAGCAAATACGCTTATGGTGAAGATTATCACTTTGTTATAAAAAATTTGTTGCTCAAATTATTAGAGAAAATCAACAGAGAAATTGCTGTGGTAAATGGACGTGCATTTGTTGATTCAGCACCTTTATTGGAACGTGCATTAGCCAGAGAAGCCGGTTTGGGTTGGATTGGTAAAAACACTAATCTTATTAATCCTAAATTTGGTTCTTTCATTTTTTTAGGAGAATTAGTTATAGATTTGGAATTGGAATATGATAAACCTTTAGAAAATAAATGCGGAAATTGTACAAAATGTCTGCAAGCTTGTCCCACAAAAGCTCTAATTAAGCCTCATGTTTTAAATTCTCAAAACTGTATTTCTTATCTAACCATAGAGCATAAACATAATTTGCCTGTTGAACTTTCAGATAAATTTAACAATATAATTTTTGGCTGCGATATTTGTCAGGATGTCTGTCCTTTTAACAAAAAGGCTAAACCAAACGAAATCAGTCAATTTCAACCTAAAGAAGAATTGTTGGAGATGACAGTCGAGCAGTGGCATTCAATTGACAAGGAGCATTTTGATAAATTGTTTAGTAAATCGGCAGTAAAAAGAACCAAATACAATGGATTAATAAGAAATCTTGAATTTGTTAAATCTTAACTGTCATAAAAGTTTTTCAAACTATTTAATGCATTTTTAGCTATTCTTGTTGTAACAATTTATTAAATAAAAAATAACCAATTCATTTTGATTTATTCAAATTAAAAACACGACCTTTGCGCCTCGAAATTTTTTAAGTAATATTTTTATGAGTTTATCGAAAATCAGAAACATTGGAATTGCTGCACATATTGATGCAGGAAAAACTACAGTTACAGAAAGAATCCTGTTTTTTACAGGTGTTACAAGAAAGACCGGCGAAGTGCATGACGGTCAGGCCACTATGGATTTTATGAAGCAAGAACAAGAACGCGGTATTACTATCGCTTCTGCTGCTATTTCTTGTCATTGGAAAGGAAATCAGGTTAATATTATAGATACTCCGGGTCACGTAGATTTTACGGTTGAGGTGGAACGTTCTTTAAGAGTTATTGATGGAATGATTGCCGTTTTTTGCGCTGTTGGTGGTGTAGAGCCTCAAACAGAAACCGTGTGGAATCAGGCCGACAGATACAAAGTGCCCAGAATTGCCTTTGTTAACAAAATGGATAGAACGGGAGCAGATTTTTCGGAAGTTACCGGAATGATGAACAGATATCTTGATGCAAATGCTTTTCCTCTGCAGCTTCCTATTGGCGCAGAAGAGAGTTTCAACGGAATTATAGATTTAATTACCATGAAGGCTTATGTTTTCACCGAATGGGAAAGGGAAGAGACTAAAATTCCCGAAGAAATGCTTGATTCAGCGGTTTCTGCACGTAATCAACTTATTGAAAAGCTTGCCGATTACGATAATAATATTATGGATTTATATCTAGAAGAAAAAGAGGTTGATGCAGAAACTCTTAAATCTGCCGTTAGAGATGCTACTCTTAAACTTCTTATTACTCCTGTTTTTTGTGGTGCCGCATATAAAAATAAAGGTGTTCAATTGCTTTTAGATGCTGTAAACGATTATTTACCAAGTCCGGTTGATGTTGGGGCTATTGTTGGCCACGATACCGATAATGAGGAAAAAACAATTAAGAGAACTCCATCTCCAAAAGAGCCTTTTGCTGCTTTGGCATTTAAAATTATTCACGATCCTTATGTTGGTCAGCAAACTTTTATTAGAATATACTCTGGAACTTTAACCGGTGGTATGCAGGTATTCAACCCCGGAAAAATTCGCCACGAACGAATAGGAAGAATTCTTAAAATAAAAGCAAAAGAAAGAGAGGAAGTTAGTTCGGCAGGTCCCGGAGATATTGTAGCTCTTATCGGTATGAAATTTACAAAAACCGGCGATACATTATGCGACGACGATAACAGAATTCTTTTGGAAAATATTCATGTTGCTCCAACTGTTATAGAATTGAAAATAAACCCTGCTGTTAGAAAAGATCAAAGTAAATTAGGAGAGGCTCTGGCAAAATTATCTTCCGAAGATCCTTCATTTACAGCAAGATATAATGAAGAAACCAATGAAACAATTGTTGGGGGAATGGGCGAATTGCATCTGGAAATAATTATTGACCGACTTAAACACGAATTTAAACTCGATGTTGAAACAGGTGCTCCTGCCGTGGCTTACCGTGAAGCTCTTTCAAGAGAAATTGAAGTTGAATATCGCCATGTTAAACAATCGGGTGGAAAAGGTCAGTTTGCTCATACTATTATGCGTCTGGAACCAAACCCGGGCAAAGGATACGAGTTTGTTAATATGATTAAAGGAGGAAGAATACCTGCCGAATACATTCCTTCGGTTGATAAAGGCATTAAGAAAACTCTTGAAGATGGCGTTATTGCAGGATTTCCTGTGGTTGATGTAAAAGTTGTCTTGTTGGATGGAAGCTACCATGCCGTAGATTCGTCAGATTGGGCTTTCCAAACATGCGCTTCAATTTGCTTTAAGAACGGATTTAAGAAAGCAGGGCCTAAGCTTCTTGAACCAACAATGAAAATAGAAATAAATACCCCCGACGAATATATTGGCGATATTGTTGGAAATTTGAACAGAAAAAGAGCAACAATCGAATCTATGCGTAGATATCGTAAAGGTTCCCAGAAACTTAACGGTTTTGTTCCTTTGGTTGAAATGTTTGGATATGCAACTCAATTGAGAAATATTTCAAGCGGCAGGGCAAACTATTCAATGGAATTCAGTAAATATGTTCCTCTTTCGGATTCTATGCAGGCCGATGTTTTAAAGGAATTTGAAAAGCAATCGTAAGTAATTTATCGTTCGGTTTTAATTTGTCTTTGCAAGAAAACTACTTATTTTCTCCAGTGGGTGATAAGAAAACTTCGAGAACAAGGGTTATTCCCTTCGGTCATGAGCTCCGCGTTGCTCCGGTTGCGATTTCTGAAAATCAAGGAGTTTACTTAAGTAAATAACTGTTTTCAGAAAGAGCGTAACGCAGTTATCGGAGTTTTCTTGCAGCCACTAATTATTTGAACGACAAATATTTTCCTGTGTAAGATTCTTTACATTTGGTGAGTTCAAGTGGCGTTCCTGAAAAAATCAACTCTCCACCCTTGTCACCACCTTCCGGACCTAAGTCTATTACCCAATCTGCCGATTTTATAACTTCAGGGTTGTGTTCAATAATTATAACGGTATGACCTCTGTTAATAAGCGCATTAAGAGAAATTAGCAGCTTTTTAATATCGTGAAAATGCAGCCCTGTTGTTGGTTCATCGAATATAAACATAGATGGGGCTGTCTTTTCCCTGCTAAGAAAAAATGCTAGTTTAACTCTCTGACTTTCTCCACCGGAAAGTGTACTTGACGACTGCCCAAGTTTTACGTAACCAAGACCAACATCGGCAAGAGGTTGAAGTTTCTGAATTATTTTCTTTTCAATAGTTCCCTGCTCTTCAGCAAAAAACTCTAATGCCTGATTTACAGTCATTTCTAAAACTTCGAAAATGTTTTTGCCTCTGTAAGTTACCTCCAAAACATCGTCTTTGTAACGTTTTCCGTTGCAACTTTCGCAAACCAGTTCCACATCGGCCATAAATTGCATTTCAACTCTTATTATTCCTTCGCCCTGACATTGGTCGCATCTCCCTCCATCTGTATTAAAAGAGAAATGGGAAGGTGTAAATCCGTAATGTTTAGAAAGTTTCTGTTTGGCAAAAAGCGTTCTTATTTCATCGAAAATCTTTAGGTAGGTTACCGGATTCGAACGGGAAGATTTTCCAATTGGATTTTGGTCAACAAATTCCAGTTCGTTTATTAGGTGCATATCGCCTTTCAGAGTATCGAATTCTCCGGTTTTTTCTCCAAATCCTCCCATAAATTTTCGCAACCCCAGAAACAAAATCTTGTTTACTAAAGTCGATTTTCCCGAACCGCTTACCCCCGTTACAACTGTCATTATATTTAATGGAAATTTAACAGAGAAATTTTTCAAGTTATTTTCCCTTGCACCAATTACTTCAATAAAATTATTCCATTTTCTTGTGTTTTCGGGGGGTTGAATTTTTAGTCTCCCCGTTAGATAACCGGCAGTTAATGAATTTGTTGCAGATTCAATTTCACTTACCTTACCCTGAAAAACCAGCTCACCACCAAAACGACCTGCTTCAGGGCCCATATCAATAATATAATCGGAAGCCCGCATTATTTCCTCATCGTGCTCTACCACTAATACTGTATTTCCTAAATCTCTAAGATCGGCTAGAACATTTATCAATTGTTGCGTATCTCTTGGGTGCAGACCAATACTGGGTTCATCGAGAATGTAAAGAGAACCTACCAAACTAGAGCCTAAGGAAGTTGAAAGATTTATTCTTTGCGATTCGCCTCCCGAAAGCGATGAAGAAAGTCTGTTTAGAGTTAAATATCCCAAACCCACTCTGCAGAGGTAGTTTAGACGATTTTTTATTTCCGGCAACAATCTTAAAGAGACCTCTTGTTCGTATTTGTTTAGGGAAATATTTTCGAAGAACTCAAGAAGTCTGTAAACAGGCATTAAAACAAGATCTTTTATACATTTATCGTTAATCTTAACCCAATTTGCTTCTTTTCGCAAACGAGTTCCTTTACATTCGGGGCAGGTAGTTTTTCCTCTATATCTGCTGAGCATTACCCTATATTGAATTTTGTAGGTGTTTTCCTCAACATATTCGAAAAATTTGTTTATTCCCTTAAAATATCTTGTGCCATCCCAAAGCATATCCTTTTGTTCCTGCGATAATTGGTAATATGGTTTATGGATGGGGAAATTTACTTTTTCGGCATTATAAATTAATCTTTCTCTCCATTTGCCCATTTTTTCGCCTTTCCAGCAAGCAACGGCTTCTTCGTACACTGAGAGGTTTTTGTTTGGAATAACCAAGTCTTCATCAATTCCAATAGTTGAACCGTATCCTTCGCAGCGAGGGCAAGCCCCTAAAGGATTATTAAAGCTGAAAAAATGAACAGAAGGTTCTTCAAATTCAATACCATCCTCTTCGAATCTGTTTGAAAATGAATGTATTATTGCTTTATCTTCTTTTAGCACCTTAAGTAAACATTCACCTTTTCCTTCATAAAATGCCATTTGAACCGAATCTGCAAGGCGACTGGCTGTTTCTTCATCGGAAGATGCTATAAGTCTGTCAATTACAAGGAAAAATTTATCGTTTTCAAAACTTCCATTTTCAATTGTTAGCAGAAATTCTTCAATGGCAATAATGCTATCGCGGAATTCGATTCTGGAAAAACCTTGTTGCGATAATACCTTAAGATGTTCGGAAATGCTTCTTCCTTTTGGGAAAGAAATTGGGGCAAGCAGCAGCAGTTTTGTTCCGGTTTCAAGAGTTAAAAATTGGTCAACCACATCGCTAACCGATTGTTTTTTTACCTCTTTTCCCGATATTGGAGAAAAAGTTTTTCCTATTCTTGCAAACAAAAGTTTAATATAATCGTACACCTCGGTTGAAGTACCAACAGTTGAACGAGGATTTCTGGTGCTAACTTTTTGTTCTATTGCAATTGCGGGTGGAATTCCGCTGATTAAGTCAACCTCGGGTTTGTTAATTCTGCCGAGAAACTGACGAGCATAAGCGGAAAGGCTTTCAACATAGCGTCTCTGACCCTCGGCATAAAGAGTGTCGAAAGCAAGAGAAGATTTGCCGGAGCCTGAAAGACCTGTAATTACAATAAAAGAGTTTCGGGGAAGGGAAACATTAACATTTTTTAAATTGTGAACCCTTGCACCTTTAATAATAATGTTGTTATTTTGCGAATCGTTATCTGTTGGCATAAAATTTGCGATAAACCTTTTTTTAAAAAACAGACCAAAGATACAATAAAATAAGAAGACAAACGTTTAATAATTTATAAACCCAAACATAGGAGGCAGCATATAGAAAAACTTTACCTGAACCAATAATTTAAAATTATGGCATACCATGCAAGTGATCATGAATTGATAGTTCAATTTGTGAATGGTAATCAATCAGGTATAGTTAAGCTTATCAAAAGGCATAAGTCTAAAATTTTCTCCTACATCCTGATAAATGTTAAGAATCGTGAATTAGCTGAAGATATCTTTCAGGATACTTTCTGCAAAGTAATAGATTCGTTGCGTGCCGGAAAGTATAAGGATGAGGGAAGATTTGCTTCCTGGGTAATAAGAATAGCTCATAACCTGGTAATAGATTACTACAGAAAAGAGAACAAGTTAAAAACGGTGTCGAATAACGACAACGAAGATTACGACCTTTTTAATTCTGCAAAATTTTCAGATAAGAATGTTGAGAACGTTATTATCGAAAATCAAATTTCAAATGATGTAAAAAAATTAATTAACCTGCTTCCCGAAGAGCAAAAAGAGGTAATTATTTTGAGGCATTATGTAGGCATGAGTTTTAAGGAAATTGCCGACCATTCGAACATAAGCATTAATACAGCATTGGGAAGAATGAGGTATGCTTTAATAAATATGAGAAAAATGATTAAAGAACATAATTTGATTCTCACAAATATTTAGGGCAGCAAATACTAAGGCGATTTTTTCTTCGTTAGATATTCATAAACCAAAAAGTGAAATCGCCTATGAATAAAAATTTTACTCTAATTTATGTAGTTAACGACCTTAATGCAACCGGTGAACAGCTAATAGAAAAAGAAGATTTTGTGGACAAAACCACGGATTTTCAGGAAGTTTTCGACCTACTCGACAGCTTTAAAGCAGAACCGGGATTAGCTACACTGAAAAACATCCTGAACTATTCATTACAATCTTCCGAGAAGTAAGTTTTCATCCTCAATCCGGACTTACTGTTTTAATTAATAATTTGCAAATTTGTATGGTTAATTAGGGGGTTAAACCATTATAAACTCCACGAAATTTTCATTATTAATAAGTTTAAAGGTATGATTTGGGTATAATCTTGAAAAAGTTGCTGAAAGAACAGATTTTCGTTTCGGATTCCATTTTATCTCGAAAGCGTTTAGAATTCCATCGTTCTCCTCAATATAATCAATTTCCTGCTGATCGTGTGTTCTCCAAAAGTATTTATTAGTCCAAATGTTTTTATAATGAGTTAATTTCATTCTTTCAGAAATAATAAAATTTTCCCATAAAGCTCCAATATCTTGTCTAAGTCCGGGCAAATTATAATTAGATATTATGGAATTTCTAATGCCATTATCGTAAAAATATACTTTTCTACTTTGCTTTAGTTCTTTTCTGTGGTTTCTGCTAAAAGCATGAAGTCTAAAAACAACGTAAGACTTTTCAAGAAGATCAATGTACTTAGCAACAGTTTCATTATCTAAGCCAACTATTTTACCTAATTCATTATATGAAACCTCATTGCCCAATTGTAATGCTAGTGCCTGAATAAGCTTCACCAATTTTTCCGGTCTTTTCAGATTTTGCCACATTAGAATATCCTTGTATAAGTAGCTTTCAGATAGTTGTTTTAAAATTTCCTTTTCGTAACCAATTCCATTAACAACTTCAGGATAGTAACCATAAATCAATCTGTGCTGAAGCAATCTTTTTTCCTCCATAAGTCCGTGATGTTCAGCCAATTCATGAAACGATAAAGGAAATAGATTAAACTCCCATTTTCTACCGGTTAAGGGCTCATTTAGCTTGTTTGTTAGCTCAAAAGCCGAAGATCCACTAACTATAAGTTTCTTATCCTTAATATTATCGGTAATTAATTTGAGTCGTAAACCTATTTCGTTTATCCTTTGTGCTTCGTCAATTACTATTGTATTATACTTTGCAAAATATGCTTTTAGACTAGTGGAAGATGCATTTTCAAACAATTCTCTAACATCAGCTTCATCTCCGTCTAACCAAAGAACATCATCAGCTTTAAACACCTTTTTCAATAAAGTTGTTTTACCGGTTTGCCTGGCACCTAAAATAATTATTGCCTTTCCCGATTCAAGTTTTTCAACAATTATATTTTCTAAGGTACGGAAGATCATTTTTTTAATTTTATTGATTATAATCGCAAAAATAACGATATTATTGCGATTACACAATTAAAATGGCTATATTTTTTATCGCCACACCCCAAAATCCCCCACCAAATTTTAAATTCTACTTGTTGTCCACCGAAAGTGTTTTCTCGCAGCGAAGCAAGAAATGGCTCAAATTTACGCTAATCTATTGGTTTTTCTTTGCTTGTTTACTATGGGTAGACGATTTCCGTATAAATTATATTATAGACTACAAAAAATTTTGTTTTCTCCGGATAGCTTTAATGAAATCAAGGATTCCTATAACCTCAACCTCTCCCGACAATGGATATTGGTCCTTATTGGAGCATACAAGCCATTTATGCGTTGCTTTTATATCCTTACACGCTTCATAAAACCCCCGTGATAACTTTGGAGCGGTGGATCTTTTAATTTCAATAGCCCAAATTTCATTATCAGGGGTGATAAGTACCAAATCAATTTCTGCCTGAGTAGCAGTTCTGTAATAACTGTATTCCCACCTATCATCTACCTGGTTTATAATATTTTCAATTACAAAGCCTTCCCAACTTGCACCAATTATCGGATGTGAAAATAAATCATCCATAGTGGATATTTGCATTATACTGTGTAGAATTCCAGAATCACGTAGATATACTTTAGGCGATTTTACCAATCTCTTTTTAAGGTTTCCGGACCAGGGCATAAGTTGTCTAACCATATAAAAATCAGTAAGAATATCCAGATAATTTTTGATACTTGTGTGACTTGTTTCAAGACTTCTGCCAAACTCGCTTAAGTTTATTTGATTACCATGGTAATGAGCAAGCATTTTCCAAAATCGTTTAAGCTGTGTTGTGATAACTCCCACTCCCATTGTTGGTATATCTCGCTCCACATAGGTGACAAAAAAATCATGCCTCCACTCCCAACTTTCCTTTTCGGTTTTTGCCAAAAAACTATCGGGGAAACCTCCTCTTAACCACAATTTTTCTTGATTAAATGAGTCTTTTTCATTTTCATATATTTCTGTTACCGTAAATGTACTCAATTCAAGATATCTGATTCTACCTGCCAAAGATTCCGATGATTTTTGAAGCAGATCCACAGAAGCAGAACCCAACAACAAAAATTGACAGGCTCGTTCTCCGTTTCTCTTTCGTTCATCAACAATTCCTCGCAATATTCGAAATAATTCAGGTTTACGCTGCACCTCATCAATAATAAGTAGTTGATTGGAAAATCTTTTTAAATATGCTTCTGAATCAGTTAGTTTGTTATAGTCGGCATCCGATTCAAGATCGATATATGTTACCGGTTTATCAAACTGTTTAGTCAAACCTAATGATAGCGTAGTTTTGCCTACCTGTCTTGGTCCAATTAATGCCACTACCGGCATGGTTTTCAAAGCATTTATTAATTGCTTATATTTTTCACGTATTATCATAGATAGAATAATTGATTTACAAAAGTACAAATAATACTGCAAATTGAAAACTAAAGTTTCAATTTGCAGTATTATTTGTACTTTTCACATTTTTTATCAGTAATTACTGTAGTTTTTTTTCAAAAAGGCCTACCACACCCCAAAATCCCCTTCCAAATTCTCTATTCTGCTTGTTGGTTGCTGCTTGCCACCCGATAAGTGCACCATCTCATCTTGCACATATTTCTGAATTTCTGAGAGCATTATCTTGCCGTCTTTTTTGAGGTCGTTCGCTTTGGATTGTAGGCCATTAATAGGGCTGTTTATTATCAAAATTGAGTAATACTGACTTGTTCTGCCTGACCCGTATTATGTTGTTTTGGAAATTAACGGAACTACCGCAAAAACAGAAAGATTTGTGGTGGTGGAGTAGATTTGGTCAGTCAGTTACAAGACCTCAACGTCACTTTTTTGCGGATTTGCAAACAAAAACATCTTGTTTTGCTAATTACATGGAGTTAGTTATTTATTAATCAAAAAAATATTTGTTTTATAAAATACTTTTATTAT
>JAFGXD010000174.1 GCA_016936815.1 Bacteroidales bacterium | reverse complement strand
GGCAAAAAAGTAAAAGACTTGAATAAACTTTGGCTGGATAAAGATACTACATTGTTTAATCCTGAAAAAGAATATTATATTTTTCCAGGATATATAGGAGTTAATTTGTATGATATTGAAATGGGCATCAGCGTTAAATCTTTTCGGCTTGGAGATTTTAATAAAAGACAAACAAAATTATCCCCAAATGGAAAGTATTTAGCGACAACATATGAAAACTCATTGAAAATATGGAATATTTCAACCGGTGGACTTTTGCATAATTTTAATAACCACAATTCAAATATAAATAGTTCTGAGTTTAGCCAAGATGGTATTAAAATAGTCACTTCTTCTCAGGATAGTACTGTTAAAGTGTGGGATGTGATTAATGGAAAAATGTTATTTGACCTCAAAGGTCATGATGCTGAAGTTGAAACTGCATCTTTTAGCCCCGATGGTTTGAAAATTGTAAGTGGTGATGCAAAAGGAATAATTAGAACCTGGGATTTGTCAACTGGACTGTTGCTAAAAAGAATGGAAGGACATAAAAGTAAAATTAATACTATAGATTTTAGCCCTGATGAAACAAAATTACTTACTTCTTCTGAAGATGCCACAGCAAAAATATGGGATTTAAATAATGCAAACTTGGTTCATAATTTAAACAATCACAAAAAAAATGTTAGGGCAGCATCTTTTAACATCGATGCTAAGAAAATCCTTACATGGTCTAATGATCATACAACCAAAATTTGGAATACTGAAGATGGCTCCCTAATTTGCAATTTTGAAGATTCAGATTATGATGGCTATGTTGGGCATTCTAAATACAGCACCGATGGAAAGTTTGCTGCATCAATACATGGGAAAATTGCTAAAATTTGGGATGTTGAAAGTTGTGAATTGCTTCAAGTTTTAACTGGCCATGATAATAATATATGGACGATTGAGTTTAGTAATGACAACAAATATATTGTTACTCTATCGCATGAAGATAGTACAGTGATTATTTGGGGATTTTTATCAGGGGAATCTTTATTTAAGATTAAAAATCCAGGTGACCGTTTTAATGCATTTTTTAGTCCTGATAACAAACAAATAATTATTACCTCATACATTCCATCTGGCAGGTGGGATATATGGGATTTGAAAAAACGAAAACTTTCCTTCTCCTTAAATAATTGCTGGGATCTAAGTAGCGACGGTTGTCAAATCCTCGCTAGTTCATCTAACTACAATATAGATGTTTATGATTCTAAAAGCGGAGCGTTAATACATACATTGAAGGGACATAAGGATAGAATAAATTCAGCTTATTTTAGTAAGAACTCAAAAAATATTGTTACTGCCTCTGATGACAATATAACTATTGTTTGGGACGCAATAACCGGTAAAATATTAGCCAAGTTTTTTATGATTGATGAAAAAGATAATCTGAATTTAACTTCAGATAATTACTATTTGGGTTCAAAATCTGCAATAAATGGGTTATATTGGATTATTAACAATAAAACCATCTACCCCTTCGACCAATTCGACCTAAAATACAACCGCCCCGATATCGTTTTGGAAAGATTGGGCTATGCAGATTCAACTCTTATTGCCGCCTACCACCAAGCCTATCTAAAACGCCTAAAAAAAATGAACTTCACCGAAGATATGCTAAAAGATGATTTTCATATTCCGGAAATAAAAATAGAGAATTTTGAGGAATTGCCAACCATAATTAACGAAAAGGAAATTAACCTCGACCTTAACCTCAACGACAGTAAATATCCGCTTGACAGGATAAATGTATGGGTAAATGATGTGGCTGTTTATGGAACGGACGGCATCTCAATCAGGGACAAAAATACAATGGATTACAAAACCAAAATCCCTGTCTCCTTGGCCAAAGGCGAAAACAAAGTACAAGTTTCAGTTCTTAATCAGGCCGGAGCGGAGAGCTACAAGGAAAGCTTTTACATTAACTGCGAAGCCGGAAAAGAGCAACCGGATTTATATCTTATTACCCTTGGTGGCAGCAAATATCAAAACGAAAGTTTTAATCTTACTTATGCTTCAAAAGATGCCGGCGATTTGGCTGAAGTATTCAAAAAATCGTCAGTTTATAAGAATATATTCACCAAAACTCTTATAAACGAACAACTTACCAAGGAAAATGTTCTAGAATTGAAAAACTTCCTGAAAACCGCTGATATAAACGACCAAGTAATAATCTTTTTAGCCGGACATGGAGTTTTGGACGAAAATCTTGATTACTATCTGGCTACATACGACATAGACTTCAACAATCCTGCAAAACGTGGTTTGGCCTACGAAGAATTAGAAAGTTTGTTAGATGGAATAAAACCTCTGAAAAAAGCCTTGTTTATGGATGCATGTCATTCCGGCGAAATAGACAAAGAAGAAGTTGAGCTTATGGCACAAACAGAAGTCAAAACCGGCGATATTCAGTTTAGAACTGTAGGTACAAGTCCAACCCCCAAACTAGGCTCCCAAAACACCTCCGAGCTAACACGTTCTCTTTTTGCCGACATCCGTAAAGGCACAGGGGCAACGGTAATTTCAGCAGCCGGGGGCATGGAGTTCGCAATGGAATCGGGCGAGTGGAAGAACGGATTGTTCACATACTGCCTCATAAACGGACTACAATCAAAATCAGCAGACCTCAACAAAGACGGAAAAATAATGCTCTCCGAACTCCAAAAATACGTTCAGGACGAGGTGGTAAAACTCTCCGGCGGCAAGCAGCAACCAACTAGTAGGATAGAGAATTTGGAGGGGGATTTTGGGGTGTGGTGATGTAAATTATTCATGAAAAAAGTTTGACTATTTAATGCAATATATGTATCTTTGTATAAGGAAATATAACCACTTTTATGTTTTTGTTGATAAGTATATATGAGAAAAGAACTTTTTAAGAAAATCATTCGCGATAATCAGGAATATATGCCTGAACGTTTGCCAAGAGAAATTGAATTGCCGTTGGATTCATCAAAGATAATATCACTAATCGGTAGCAGGAGAAGTGGCAAAACCAGTGTTTTTTATTACACAATTCAAAAGTTAAGGAAACAGTTACCCACAGAAAACATTGTTTACGTCAGTTTTGACGACGACCGTATGTATGACTTTAGCCTTGCTGATTTTCAGGTTTTATTAGACGCATATTATGAAATGTATCCTTCTAATAAAAGTGAAATAGTTTATTTTTTCTTTGATGAGATTCAAAATATCCCTAATTGGGAGCTTTTTATCAGAAGAATTTATGATACCGAAAAATGCAGGATTTTCCTCACCGGTTCTTCTTCCCGATTGTTAAGTAAAGAAATATCCACCGGTTTAAGAGGACGCACCGTAACATACACGCTTTTTCCATTGAGTTTTAACGAGTTTTTGAGTTTTAAATCTGTAAAGCCTGATATTTATAGCTCAACCCAGGCAGCTTTGATAAAAAATGAATTAAATAATTATATCGAAACAGGTGGTTTTCCGGAGTTGCTTTTAGAAAATGATTTAAAAGAAAAAATTCTCAGGGAATACATTGATATGATAATTTACAAAGATTTGATTGAACGCTATAATGTAAGCAATTTGTTCCTGATAAAATATTTAGTAAAATACTGTTTCACAAACATATCTACTTTATTGAGTATTAACAGAGTGTATAATATTCTGACCTCAATGGGGAAAAGTGTTTCGAAGAATACTTTGTACGATTATTTCGGCTATCTCGAAGATGCCATGATTCTCTACCAGATACCTGTTTTTTCCGACTCTGCTGCTGTTCAGCAACGCAATCCCAAAAAAATGTATGTAGTGGATATCGGCTTAAAAAAAGCTGTTTCATTTGAAGAAGACAGAGGAAAAATATTTGAAAATATTGTGTTCAATCAACTTAAAAGAAGCTATGATGACATCTATTACTACAAAAACGGGCAGGAAGTTGATTTTGTGTATCTGAACAAAGGAAAACCACATTTGATAAATGTATCAAACGATATTGATGATGCGGAAACGTATAAAAGAGAAGTGAATGGATTGTATGCAGCCATGAAAAAACTCAATTTGAAAGAAAGCCTATTAATTACTGATTATCAGGAGAAAGACGAAATCCTTGAAAATGCTATTATACACATTGTTCCACTTTGGAAATGGCTTGTTGGAAATGATAATGTTGTGTTTGTAGGTGGGGAGGAACAGGCGCAACAGTAATTTCAGCAGCCGGAGGCATGGAATTTGCAATGGAATCGGGCGAGTGGAAGAACGGACTGTTCACCTACTGCCTCATTAACGGACTCCAATCCAAAGCTGCCGACCTCAACAAAGATGGCAAGATCATGCTCTCCGAATTGCAAAAATACGTGCAGGACGAAGTTGTAAAACTCTCAGGTGGCAAGCAGCAACCCACAAGCAGGATTGAGAATTTGGAGGGGAATTTTGGGGTTTGGTAGGGAATTATTGTATAAATCAAATGTTAACCTTGTAATTTTAAATTACAAAAATAATTATAACCTTGTATTATTAAATTTATTACAGTATTTTTACAACTTGTAAATAAACTATCATTAAAATCATAATAATTTGGATTAAAAAATGACTATGCTACGAAATATTACGAATAAGCTAATTGCATGGAAAGATAATGCCTCAAGAAAGCCTCTTATAATTCGAGGTGCTAGACAAACCGGTAAATCTTATTCTGTTTTAGATTTTGGAAAAAAATATTTTACTGGCCAAACCCATGTCATAAATCTTGAGAAAAACCCTGATTTTCATTTTATTTTCGAGCAAAATTTGGATGTTTCTAGAATTCTGACAGATTTAGAGATATTAACCGGGAAACGAATTGTTCCCGGACAAGATTTACTATTTATCGATGAAATTCAAGCATGCCAAAAAGCAATTACTGCACTGAGATATTTTTATGAACAAAAGCCTGAATTACACCTTATTGCTGCCGGCTCTTTATTAGAATTCTCTCTAAGAGATATTTCATTTCCGGTTGGCAGAGTACAGTTAATAAACATGAACCCGATGAATTTCGATGAATTTTTAATTGCAACAGGTAATGATGTTTTGGCTGAAAAATTGAGGCAAAAACCAACCCAATTGTCAATGCCTATAAACAACATGATTAAGGAAGAATTGAAAAAATATTTTTTTATTGGTGGAATGCCCGAATGCGTTAGAACTTACAGGGAGACAAATAGTTTACATGAGGTTTTTAAAGTGCAGTCAGATCTAATCGATACTTTTAGACAAGATTTTTCGAAATATGCGCCACATTCTGATAAAACTTGCCTTAATGGGGTTTTCAAATCTGCAACCACCTTTGTTGGCAAACAAATAAAATATTCTGGAATGGTTGAAGATTTTACCATGCCTACAATTAAAAAGGCTTTTAATCTTCTTGAGACTGCCAGATTATTTAAGAAAGTAATTGCAGCAAATCCCGAAGGTTTACCTTTGGGTGGTGATTCTTCCGAGAAAATTTTTAAGGTAATAATGTTGGATATTGGTTTATTATCGAAATTAAGTGGAATAAATGTCTCTGAAGAATTTAAAAACAGCCATTTACTCTCCGTTTTTAATGGTAAAATGGCCGAGCAATTTATTGGACAAGAAATTGTTGCAGCAGGAAATGACAATTTATTTTATTGGTCAAGACAAGAAAAAAGCAGTAGCGCTGAAACGGATTTTTTGATAGAAAAAAATGGACAAATCATTCCCGTTGAAGTCAAGAGTGGCTCGAAAGGAAGACTAAAAAGTCTACATTTGCTGCTAAAAACCTACACAAATATTAAGAAAGCTTATGTCTTTTCCGATTCCGAAACCATAAATTTAACAGATGATAAAATCCAATTTTTTCCATTGTATTATATCGGCAGTTTAATAAGAGAATAATGAAAGTTCCTTTACTTGCCATATTAATTCTTCTTAGTAATCAAGTCTATTGTCAACAACCCAATTTGGTAATTCCTATTGGTCATACTCAAGAAATTAATAACGCCATATATAGCCCCGATGGAAAAAGTATTCTTACTGCCTCAATGGATAATACTGCGAAAATTTGGGATTCAAAAAGTGGAAAATTAATTTTCACTTTAGCAGGTCATGATTATATTATATGGCATGCAGCGTATAGCCTTGATGGACAATTAATTGTTACGGGATCAATGGACAATACTGCAAGAAT
The DNA here is from genome assembly GCA_016936815.1 of Bacteroidales bacterium. Lineage (GTDB taxonomy): Bacteria > Bacteroidota > Bacteroidia > Bacteroidales > GWF2-38-335 > GWF2-38-335. The sequence continues at coordinate 5,533 of JAFGXD010000174.1, read as the reverse complement.
ATGGAACGCAAAAACCTCGGAATGTGTTATGACGCTTCAAGGTCATACTAATGAAATTTATTCAGCTGTTTTTAATTCCAACGGAAAAATGGTTCTAACAGCTTCAGCAGATAGTACTGCGAAAATTTGGGATGTTGAATCAGGAAAATGTCTAGTTAATTTTAGGGGCCATAAAGACTTATTAAATTCTGCTGTTTTTAGTTATAACAATAAAAAAATTCTCACATCCTCTGCTGATGGAACAGCCTGTATTTGGAATGCAAAAACAGGAAAACCAATACACTTTTTGAAGGGACATCAAAAAAGTGTCATTTGGGCAGGTTTCAGCAAAAGTGGGAAATATATCTTAACATCTTCAAGCGATAAGACCTCGAAAATTTGGTGTTCCAAAACCGGAAATTTGCTCTTTGAGGTTGAAGGGACTAATGCAAAATTTAGCCCTGACGAAAAATCAATAATTACAATAGACAAAAATAGTAAAGTGAAAGAATTTGAAGTCAATACAGGTTTTCCTTTAACAAAAATGAATGTAATTGAAGATAAGGCGAAAATTGTTGCTTACAGTCCCGATAATAATTACATTGTTTTGGGAGGCGAAAATGATTCCTTAAAAATATTTGACAGACAAACTCTTAGGGTGTTAAATTGCTTAAAGGGACATAATTCATGGATAACGGATTTACAATTTAGTTTCGATAATAGGCAACTGTTAACAGCCTCAAACGATAATACTGCAAAAATTTGGGATATAAAAACTGGTAAAGAGGTTTTTACTTTAACTGGATTTGCAAACGAGGTAAAATACGCCGATTTTTACCCAAATGGAGATTTTTTTTATACAAAAGCCTGGGATAATGAAGTGAAAGTTTGGGAAAGCAATTCCGGAAAACTCTCTTTCAAATTTTCTGAACACTCGGGATGGATTAATTCCATTGACTTTCTCGCCAAAAACAAACTGGCAGTAACTGCTTCAAATGATAAAACAGTATATGTTTGGGATTTCAACGATGGGAAAAAAATTAATGCTTTGAAGACTCATAAGAGCAGAGTGAATTCAGCTGAATTTAGTCCTGATGGCTCGCAAATTCTTACTGCATCTAATGATCGATATGCCATTATCTGGGATTATTATCCGGAAACAGCCATAAAACTCAAATTAAACCATAACAGTTCAGTAACAGAGGCAAAATATAGTTACAACGGAAAATTTATCGCAAGTTCATGTGAAGATGGAAATATTAAACTTTGGAATAATTTTGGTGATTTATTATGGTCTCAGTTTTGCCACACAAAAAAAGTTATTGACTTTTCATTTTCACCTGATAATAAATCAATTCTATCATTTTCACTGGATTCAACTGCAAAGAAATGGGATGTTGCAACAGGTGCTATAATTTTTAAAATTGATGAGCAAGATAATTTATTTAATTCAGCTATTTTTAGTCCGGATGGTAGTTTTGTTCTAACAACTTCAGATGAGCATTATGCAAAAATATGGGATGCAAATACCGGAAAATTAATAAATGTTTTAGATGGGCATACTGCAGCAATAAACTCAGCTCAATATAGCCCAAACGGAAAAAATATCATAACAGGATCACAAGACAAAACAGCTAAAATTTGGGATGCAAGCACAGGAAATTTGCTTCATTCGCTTAATGGACATGAATCATGGGTATTTTCAGCATTTTTTTCACCCGATGGTAATTTGGTATTAACATCTTCATGGGATAAAATGGTTAAGATTTGGGATGCAAATAACGGAAATGAACTTGCTTCTTGTATTTCCTTGGGTGAAGACGATTGGATGACAATTTTATCTGATAATCAAATCAATAGTGGTTATTACTTTTGTTCCAAAAATGCAATCAAAACTATGTCGTGGAGAATTGGAACAAAAATTCTGAATTTCGACCAATTCGACCTCAAATACAACCGCCCCGACATAGTTTTAGAACGATTAGGCTATGCAGATAGCACTTTAATAACCGCCTACCATCAAGCCTACCTAAAACGCCTCAAAAAAATGAACTTCACCGAAGATATGCTAAAAGACGATTTTCATATTCCGGAAATTAATATTGAGAATTTCGAGGAAATGCCCACAATAATTAACGAAAAGGAAATCAACCTCGACCTTAACCTTAACGACAGCAAATATCCGCTCGACAGGATAAATGTTTGGGTTAACGATGTGGCCATTTACGGAACTAACGGCATTTCAATTAGAGAGAAAAATACAAAAGGATACAAAACCAAAATCCCCGTATCCCTTGCCAAAGGCGAAAACAAAGTACAAGTTTCCGTCCTCAACCAGGCTGGAGCGGAGAGCTACAAAGAAAGCTTTTACATTACTTGCGAAGCGGGAAAAGAACAACCGGATTTATATCTTATTACCCTTGGTGGCAGCAAATATCAAAACGAAAGTTTTAATCTAACCTATGCTTCAAAAGATGCCGGCGATTTGGCTGAAGTATTTAAAAAATCCTCAGTTTATAAGAATGTATTTACCAAAACTCTTATAAACGAACAACTTACCAAGGAAAATGTTTTAGAATTGAAAAACTTCCTCAAATCTGCCGATATAAACGACCAAGTAATAATCTTTTTGGCCGGTCATGGAGTTTTGGACGAAAATCTAGATTACTATTTGGCTACTTACGACATAGACTTTAACAATCCTTCAAAACGTGGTTTGGCCTACGAAGAATTAGAAAGTCTGTTAGATGGAATAAAACCTCTAAAAAAAGCCTTGTTTATGGATGCCTGTCACTCCGGCGAAATAGACAAAGACGAAGTCGAGCTAATGGCACAAACAGAAGTCAAAACCGGCGATATTCAGTTTAGAACTGTGGGAACAAGTCCAACCCCCAAACTAGGTTCTCAAAACACCTCCGAGCTCACACGTTCACTTTTTGCCGACATCCGCAAAGGTACAGGCGCAACGGTAATTTCAGCAGCCGGGGGCATGGAGTTTGCCATGGAATCGGGCGAGTGGAAAAACGGTTTGTTCACATACTGCCTGCTCAACGGCCTCCAATCCAAATCCGCCGACCTCAACAAAGACGGCAAAATCATGCTCTCGGAACTTCAAAAATATGTACAAGACGAGGTTGTTAAACTATCCGGTGGCAAGCAACAGCCCACGAGTAGGATAGAGAATTTAGAGGGGGATTTTGGGGTGTGGTAGGGAATTATTCTGTTCCACTCATTAATTCCTTACCTGTTTTTGCTCCATTTGCTCTCAAATACTTAGATATTTCATCGTTGGTGCAAACATCCATAGGTGTTCTGCCACTTGAATTTTTGATATTTACATTTGCTTTGCCCTGCTCTACTAAGTACTTAACAGCATTTAACTTATTCTCCTTTACTGCATAAGCCAAAACAGACATTCCTACCATATCTTTAATATTTACATCAGCTCCTTTTTCTATTAGATACTTAAAAATCGACTCCTGATTATTTAAAAAGGCTATTACCACAGGAGTAAATCCTGTATTGTTCTTATAGTTAATATTGGCTCCGTTTTCTATTAGGACTTTAACTACATCCAAATGCCCAAACTTGGCGGCATATGATAATGCTGTCCACTTTAAATTGTTTTTTGTATTTACATCTCCTCCTTTTTTAATAAAGGAATTTACTTTCGATAAATCGCCATTGGCTGCGGCAGTTAGAAATTTGTCGTCCTGACTTTTTAATGCTACACTAAAAATTAGAAATAATGCAACTATTAAGGAACTTTTACTTATTGCTTTCATATTGTTTTGGTATTAATCGGATATTAGTTTTCTATATTTTATTCTTTTTGGTCCTGAATCTCCTAAACGCATTTTCCTATTTTCTTCATATTCTGAATACGACCCTTCAAAGAAATAGGCTCTAGATTCGCCTTCAAATGCTAAAATATGCGTGGCTACTCTATCTAAAAACCACCTGTCGTGGGTAATAATTACTGCACATCCGGCAAAACTATCCAAGCCTTCTTCCAAAGCTCGCAAAGTATTAACATCAATATCGTTGGTAGGTTCATCCAGAAGCAATACATTAGCTTCTTCTTTTAAGGTTAAGGCCAAATGAAGTCTATTTTTCTCTCCCCCGGATAACATTCCACATTTCTTCTCCTGATCGGCTCCCGTAAAATTAAATCTTGCTACATAGCCTCTAGCATTAACTTCTCTACCCGATACTCTAATAAACTCAGTTCCTCCTGAAATTACCTGAAAAACTGTCTTCTCAGGATCTATTGCCTTATGCTGCTGGTCAACGTAACCTAGTTTTACCGTTTCTCCTATGTTGAAATCTCCTTTAACAGGCTTTTCCATTTCCATTATTAGTCGGAAAAGTGTTGTTTTTCCGGCTCCATTGGGACCAATTATACCAACAATTCCGTTAGGTGGAAGATTAAAATTCAATCCTTCAAAAAGCAGTTTATCACCAAATGCCATGGATAAATTATTGGCTTCAATTACCAAATTTCCAAGTCTCGGACCATTAGGAATAAATAACTCTAATTTTTCTTCTTTTTGCTTAACATCTTCACTTAGAAGTTTTTCGTAAGCTGAAAGACGAGCTTTTGCTTTAGCATGACGGGCTTTAGGAGCCATTCTAACCCATTCCAACTCTCTTTCCAGTGTCTTTTGTCTTTTACCGGCTTGCTTTTCTTCCTTTGCAAGTCGTTGCGATTTTTGTTCCAACCATGAGGAATAATTTCCTTTCCATGGAATTCCTTCTCCCCTGTCAAGTTCAAGTATCCAACCTGCTACATTGTCAAGAAAATATCTATCGTGGGTAATAGCAATTACAGTTCCTTTATATTGTTGAAGATGTTGTTCCAGCCACTGAACCGATTCAGCATCCAAATGGTTAGTTGGCTCGTCGAGTAAAAGAACATCGGGATTCTGAAGTAATAACCTGCACAGAGCAATTCGTCTTTGCTCTCCTCCGGAAAGGTTTTTAACAGAAGCATCGGGCTCCGGACATCTAAGAGCATCCATTGCCCGCTCCAAAATACTATCTAACTCCCAACCATTATTTTGCTCAATTAAATCCGACACTTCTCCCTGACGTTCAATGAGTTTATTCATTTCGTCGTCAGACATTGGCTCGGCAAATTTCAAATTTATTTCCTCATATTCTTTAAGTAAGTTAACTACCTCCTGAACCCCTTCCTCAACAACTTGCCTTACTGTTTTTGTTTCATCTAACTTTGGCTCCTGCTCTAACATTCCAACCGAATAACCCGGTGCAAAAACGACCTCTCCCTGATACGATTTTTCAACTCCGGCTATAATCTTCATAAGCGTAGATTTTCCGGATCCGTTCAAACCAATTATTCCAATTTTTGCACCGTAATAAAATGAGAGATAAATATCCTTTAAAACTTGTTTATGTGGCGGAAATACCTTGTTAACGCCAACCATGGAAAAAATAATTTTCTTATCGTCGCACATATTTTATTGATTTGCTAGTTTTTTAAAATCAGATAATAACATACCGTCAGGCTTCTTTTCATTCACTTTGTGAAAAT
>JAFGXD010000173.1 GCA_016936815.1 Bacteroidales bacterium | reverse complement strand
ACGGGTAGGGCAGAAGAAAATGGAAAAACCATATTGTTTTATACTGAAAAGGAATTATTTGCAAAACAAGCTATTGAAAAAATGATGGATTATGATATTCCTAAAATAGATTTTCCTGATGACATAACAATTGTAAATGATTTGATACCTGAGGAAATGGATGAAATTCCGGATAAAATAAAAATAAAGCAAAAAAAAGATTCTGAAAAAGGAGAGGCGTTTCATGAAAAAAGCAAGAAAAACCAAAAAACTAATCAGGGAGGTTCCTATTTAAGAAAGATGAAACAATACAAAAAGCCGCAGTCAAGAGGGGATAAAATAGCTAATAGAAAAAAAAATAGATAATTCTTTTCGGAATTTCTCATCCTTTAGTTTCTCTTAGAGTTTGAATTATCAAATTGTTAACAAATGCTTCCAATTCCTTTTCCGGCAACGATTTGTTTATTAGTCGATATTTTTCAGCCTCCTTACCGGTAAATCTTTTTCCCGACAGCATTAAATCTCTGGTTGCGAATTCGCCCATTCTTTTTAGTAGGTATGGTGAAATGCAGGCAGGAACAATACCAATTTTTACTTCAGAGAGAGAAAATTTTGTATTTTCTTCTGCAACAGCATAAGTACATGGTGCAATAAATCCGTTTGCGCCTCCAATTGCTGCTCCATGAACAACGGAAATAACCGGTTTCTTGCAGGTGTAAATTGCCTTAAAACAGTCGGAAACAACTAAACTTTCTTCCAAATTTTGCTGAAAACTGTATTTGGCAACATCTCTCATCCAGTTTAAATCGGCTCCGGCGCAGAAGGCTTTTCCTTTTCCTCTGATAATAATAACAACAAGATCTTCGAAAGTTTCAATAAGTTTAAAACATTCAAGTATTTCGCTTAGCATTAAAGAATTAAAAGCGTTAAGAATTTCAGGGCGGTTAAGCCACAAAATTCCAACGCTTTCTTTCTTTTCAAATAGTATTGTTTGAAATTTCATTAAAAAAAACTACATTCTGAAAACACCAACCTTATGGTCGTCCCAAATTTTGTTGGTTGAAGTTGCAATTCCCATGGCAATAATCTGACGGGTATCAACGGGGTCGATAATTCCGTCGTCCCATAAGCGACTAGTGCTGTAATATGCTGAGCCTTCTTTTTCGTATTTGGCCATAATTGAAGACTTCATTTTGTCGATTTCTTCTTGTGGCATTTTTTGTCCTTTGTATTCATACTGATCCATTTTTACCTGAATTAGTACATTGGCAGCCTGTTCGCCTCCCATTACCGAAATTTTTGCATTTGGCCACATAAAAAGCAATCTGGGACTATAGGCTCTGCCCGACATACCGTAGTTTCCTGCACCAAATGATCCTCCAATAAGGAAAGTAAATTTTGGAACATTGGCATTGGCAACAGCGTGAACCATTTTTGCACCGTCTCTGGCAATTCCTCTTCTTTCAAAGTCTTTACCAACAATAAATCCGGTAATATTCTGAAGGAAAACCAAAGGAATTTTTCTGGTGTTACATAATTCAATAAAATGAGTAGCTTTTAGAGCAGATTCTGAAAAAAGCACTCCGTTATTTGCAATAATACCAACCGGATAGCCCATTATTCTGGCAAAGCCCGTAACAATTGTTGTAGCATATTTTTCTTTAAACTCGTGAAATTTGCTGCCATCAACAATTCTCATAATAATTTCCCTAGGGTCAATCATTTTTTTGAGGTCTATTGGAGCAATTCCGTAAAGTTCTGTAGGGTCGTATAAAGGCTCTTCAATTGGAGCAATATCCAGCTTTTGTTTTGTCTTTTTCTTCATGCTTTGGAAAATATTCCTGGCAATTTGAATAGCATGAGTATCGTTTTCGGCAATATGGTCGGCTACACCTGAAATAGAAGTATGAACCTCTGCACCGCCAAGTTCTTCGGGGGTAACAACTTCGCCGGTAGCTGCTTTAACCAAAGGAGGTCCTCCCAAGAAAATTGTTCCCTGATTACGGACAATAATTGTTTCATCGCTCATTGCAGGTACGTAAGCACCACCGGCAGTGCAAGAGCCCATAACTATTGCAACCTGAGGAATATCCATTGCCGACATTCTGGCTTGATTGTAGAAAAACCTTCCAAAATGGTCTTTATCAGGGAAAACAGTGTCTTGCTCCGGTAAAAATGCTCCACCGCTATCTACCATATAAATGCAAGGTAGATGATTTTCCATTGCAACTTCCTGAGCTCTAAGATGTTTTTTGATTGTCCATTTCATGTAGGTACCACCTTTTACAGTGGCATCGTTGGCAATTACAACCACTTCTCTACCGTGAACAATTCCAATTCCGGTTACAATTCCAGCTGATGGAAAACCGTTTTCGTATTGCTCGTAAGCTGCCAAAGGTGAAAGTTCCAAAAATGGAGTGTTAGGATCTACTAATAAGTCTATTCTTTCTCTGGCAAGCAATTTACCTCGTTTTTTGTGTTTAACAATAGCATCTTCTGAACCGCCGCGGGTTACTTCTTTGTGAATAGTTTTATACTTATCGAGTAATTTCAGAAATTCTTCTTTATTTTTTTTGAATTCATCTGATTTTACGTTAATCTTGGTTTCTAAAGTAAACATATCGAAATGGTTGTTTGTTTGAAAATAGTTTATTACTTGATTTTCAGCATAAAAACAAAAATTTATGAGAAAAATTCAGCACTAAGATAATAATTTATTTATATTCCTTTGCCTTTAGCTCACCTTTAAGAACCATAAAGCAGTTCATTGCAAGCGACATCATTTCGTCTTCGCCCGGGTAAACTGCAATTTCACCAAGATGATTAATTCGTTCACAAATTAGGGAAACAAACTTCTCGCTAAAGGCAATTCCACCGGTAAGAATAATTCCATCCACTTTTCCTTTTAATACAGTGCTCATGGCTCCAATTAGTTTAGCAGTTTGGTAAGCCATGGCCTCGTAAACAAGTTCAGCATTTTTGTCGCCTTCCTGAATTCTCGATTCAATAACCATCATATCGTTGGTTCCCAAATAAGCAATCATTCCACCACCGCCTTTGAGTTTATGCATAATTTCGGGTTGGGAATATTTTCCTGAGAAGCATAATTCAACAAGCTGTCCCGATGGTATTCCGCCTGCACGTTCGGGTGAGAAAGGGCCATCGCCGTTTAATCCGTTATTTGTATCAACAATTCTACCGTGACGATGAGCTCCAACAGTAATTCCTCCGCCCATGTGGCAGACAAGCAGATTTAGTTCTTCATAATGCTTTCCTTTTTCTTTTGCAAATCTTCTGGCTGTGGCTTTCTGATTTAGAGCATGAAGGAAACTAAGTCGGGGAATTTCCGGCATTCCTGAAAACCTTGCAACTTCATCCATTTCATCCATGCAGGTTGGATCGGCAATATAGGCTGGAGTTTCCGGACCAACCATTTTTGCTATTTCTCGGGCAATTATTCCTCCCAAATTTGAAACATGTTCGCCCATTGGGTTAAAAATATCCTTAACCATAAGGTCGTTAACCTGATAAACGCCACCTTCAATAGGTTTCAATAGACCACCACGGCCAATAACAGCATCTAATTTGGCAATACTAATATCGGCGTCTTTTAACTCTTTAAGAATTATCTTCTTTCGATATTCGTACTGGTCGGCAATTTTTTCAAACTTCGATATTTCGTCAAGAGAATGTTTAATATTCTTAAGGAAAATAAGTTTGGTATTTACGGTAACAGCAACCTTTGTGGAAGTTGAACCCGGATTGATAACTAAGATTTTGAAAAAGCTCATTTATTATAGTTTTATTCCATGGCAGCGGCCAGGGTGATTGACATTAATTTTGATTTTTCGCTGTCGGAACGGGATGTTAGAACAATTGGCACGGTTGCGCCCATAATAACTGCAGCAGAAACTCCGCCTCCTAAAAAGTTAATGCTTTTATATAGGATATTTCCCGAGTTAATATCGGGTGTAAGAATAATATCGCAATCGCCTGCAACATCGCTAATTATACCTTTGTGGTCGGCAGCTTCTTTAGAAACTGCATTATCTAAAGCTAAAGGTCCATCCACAATACAGCCTGTAATTTGCTTTCTTCTGTTCATTTGGGTAAGCATTGCAGCATGCACCGTGGCTTCCATTTTAGGATTAACAACCTCAACAGCACCAATTACTGCAACTTTTGGATTTTTTACTCCAAGTTTGTGGAAAGCTTCAACAGCATTATTCAAAATAGCTACTTTCTCGTCAAAATCCGGTGCAACATTCATTGCAGCATCGGTTACGCCGAGTAATTTATGGTAGAAAGGAGTTTCAAAGAAAGCAATATGACTAAGAGTTCCTCCTTTTCGAAGACCGTTTTCTTTGTCGAGAACGGCTTTTAAAAGAGGCCCTGTTGCAACCATTCCTTTCATTAAGACATTTCCTTCACCTTGTTTAATAAGTGATACGGCAATAATTGCAGCTTTGGCAGGATTAGGTTCATTAACAATTTTAATTCCTTTTAAATTGAAGGAAATAGAGCCGGCAATTTTTATTATTTCCGGCTCATCTCCAACTAATATAGGTTCAACAATTTTGTAATTTACCGCATCTCTTACCGCCTCAAGTACGTGTAAATCGGCAGCAGCAGCAACAACAAGTTTGCGGGTTGTTTTGGCTTTTGCCAGTTCTGTTAAAGTTTCAAGAGATTTTAATTCCATAAAAAAGTTCTTATCCGTTAATAATCGCTAAAGCATCACGAGCAATAACAAGTTCTTCATTTGTAGGTACTACAAGTACTTTTACCTTTGATTCAGGTTTTGAAATATCGGTAAGTTTTCCTCTTAGACCTTTGTTTGCATCTTTGTTAAATTCAACGCCCATAAATTCTAGACCTGAGCAGATAGCTTCTCTGGTTTCAGGACCGTTCTCGCCAACACCTCCGGTAAACACAATAACATCGCATCCGCCCATTGCAGCAGCATAAGATCCAATGTATTTTTTCACTCTGTAGAAATACATATCCAAAGCAAGTTGGGCACGATGATTATTTTCTTTCCAGGCTGCACTTTCAATATCTCTCATGTCTGAACCAACTCCGGAAATTCCTAAAACACCGCTTTTCTTGTTAACCAGATTGTTAGCTCCGTTTAAATCTAGGTTTTCTATGTTCATAATGTGAAAAAGAGCTCCAATGTCTAAATCGCCACATCTCGTTCCCATAATAAGACCTTCAACCGGAGTTAATCCCATTGAAGTATCAACAGATTTTCCGTTTTTTATTGCTGCAACAGAAGCTCCGTTTCCAAGGTGACAAGTAATGATTTTCAGACTGTTGTAATCTCTTTTTAGAAAATCGGCAGCAGTTTCGGAAACAAATTTATGACTTGCTCCATGAAAACCATATCTTCTTATTCTGTGCTTTTCGTAAAGCTCGTATGGCAAAGCATACAAATAAGCATGTTCAGGCATTGTTTGATGGAAGGCAGTATCGAAAGTGCCACATTGTGGAACATTTGGAAGCAACTCCTTCATAGCATATATACCTTTTAAATTTGCAGGATTATGCAATGGAGCTAAGTTTACACATTCTTCCATTTTATCTATAACTTCCTGAGTAATTTTTACCGAGCCGCTAAAAGCTTCAGCACCATGCACAACACGATGACCAACAGCAGTAATCTCATTTTTGTCTTTTAGAACACCTAATTTGCTATCTAAAAGAGTTTCAAGAATAAGTCCAATACCGGCGGTATGATCCGAAACATTTTGCTCAACAACATATTTTTCCATTCCGGGTACACGATGAGTTAATTCTGCATTAGAACAACCTACACGTTCCACAATTCCCATTGCCAATACATCTTCATTTTGCATATCAAGCAATTGATACTTAATAGATGAGCTACCACAATTTAATACTAAAATTTTCATTTTTTTTATTGAGTTTGTAAAGTTAAAAGTTTGTAAAGTTTGTAAAGTTTGTCAAGTTTGTAAAGTTTGTCAAGTTTTTGGTTTGTAAACTTTATAACTTGTTACTTTATGAAATATTTCCAACAATGTATTTGGTATCGTTTGCAATTACAAGTTCTTCGTTGGTTGGAATTACCAAAACTTTGATTCTTGAATCAGAAGTCGAAATTTCAGCTTCAATGCCTTGAACCTCAAGATTTTTGCTAATATCAAATTTAATTCCGTAGAATTCAAGATCTTCGCAAATTCTTTCCCTAACCAACTTTGCATTTTCACCAATTCCGCCAGTAAAAACAATTGCATCAACACCACCCATTGCAAAAGCGTAAGCTCCAATATATTTTCTTACTCTGTATGCAAAAACATCAAGAGCAACTGCAGCTCTTTCGTGGCCTGAAATTGCAGCCTGACTGAGGTCTCTCATGTCTGGAGAAAGTCCTGAAATACCCAACATTCCGCCTTTTTTATTAATCACATCGTTAATTTCTTTCAAAGTTAGGTTTTCTTTGTCCATAAGATAAAGAATTGCTCCTAAACCAGTATCGCCACAACGTGTACCCATGATAAGACCTTCAACAGGTGTATGTCCCATTGAAGTATCTATGGATTCGCCATATTTTACTGCTGCAATAGAGGCTCCGTTTCCAAGATGACATGTAATAATTCTGCAATCTTTGAAATCTTTTCTTATAAATTCGCTTGCTCTTAAAGAAACATATTTATGTGATGTTCCATGAAATCCATATCTTCTTATTCGGTGCTTTTCATAGTATTCGTAAGGAAGTCCGTACAAATATGCATGTTTTGGCATTGTTTGATGGAAAGAAGTATCAAATACAGCAACTTGAGGAATTCCCGGAAGAATTTCTTCCATTGCCTCAATACCTTTTATGTTTGCCGGATTGTGCAAAGGAGCAAGGTCAATACACTCAATAATTTTTTCCTTTACTTTGTCGTTAATAAGAACCGACTTTGTAAATTCTTCTCCACCATGAACTACTCTGTGACCCACTGCAACAATTTCATTAACATCTTTAATTACACCATGAGATGAATCTGTTAAAGCTTTAATTACCAAGGAAATTCCATCAGTATGATTTGGAATATCCAGAGTTTTCTTAAACTGACGACCGTCTTCGGTTTTATGAGAAATTTCGCCATCGCTTAATCCAATGCGTTCCAGTAAACCTTTGGCTAAAAGTTGTGGTTCTCCGTCCATTTCCAAAAATTGGTATTTAATTGAGGATGAACCGCAGTTTAGAACTAATATTTTCATTTGCTGTATTTTAAGGTTAATAATTGAAAAAGACTATTTACCTGCTGCCTGATTTACAGTAATTGCAACAAGATTAACAATATCGCTTATTGAACAACCTCTCGAAAGATCGTTAATTGGAGCTGCCATTCCTTGTAAAACCGGACCAACTGCTTCTGCATGGGCAAGTCGTTGAACTAGTTTGTAGGCAATATTTCCAACTTCTAATGTTGGGAATACCAAAACATTTGCTTTACCTGCTATTTCTGAACCCGGGGCTTTTGACTGACCAATTTTTTCAATAATTGCAGCATCGGCTTGTAATTCGCCATCAATTTTTAGTTCGGGCATCATTTCTTTGGCCATTCTGGTTGCATTTACAACCTTATCAACCATTGCGTGTTTTGCACTTCCTTTTGTGGAAAAGCTAAGCATAGCAACTCTTGGCTCTATTCCGGCAATTGCTCTGGTTGTTTTAGCAGTAGCAACAGCAATTTCAGCAAGTTCTCTATCGGTTGGATCGGGATGAACAGCACAATCGGCAAATACCATTAGTCCGTCTTCACCAAATTCTTTATCCTTCAAAATCATTAAAAAAGCACCTGAAACAACAGAAATACCCGGAGCTGTTTTCACATATTGAAAGGCAGGACGTAATACATCTCCTGTGGCATTGTTTGCACCTGCAACTTCACCATCGGCATCACCTGCTTTAATCATAAGTACAGCAAGATATAAAGGATCTTCAATCAGTTTTCCGGCTTCTTCTGCTGTTAGACCTTTAGATTTCCTGATTTCCATCATTATCTCTATGTACTTCTGCTTGTTAGCATGAGATATTGGATCAACAAGACTTGCTTTTCCAATGTTTTTTAGGCCGAATTCAGTGGCTTTGGCGTTTATTTCAGCAGGGTTACCAATAAGGATTATTTGAGCAAGACCTTCTTCTATTATTTGGTCGGCAGCCTTTAGAGTTCTTTCCTCTGTTCCTTCGGGTAACACAATTCTTTTGTTATGCTTACGAGCATTTTCCTTAATTTTTTGTAATAAATCCATTGTATTTCAGTTGATTAGATTAATAAATCAGATTTTTCCAAATTTAATCAAATAGCTTAAATATTCACTAAATATTTTTAGCTAAAATCATTATTATTTTTCTGTTGTGCAGCAAGGTTTTTTTAATTTGCTTACAGCGATGGTCGGTAGTTTTTTAAAGTATTTAATTACAGTAAATTAAGAAAATGACTTTATTTTATTTGGAATCCGTCTAAATAACTATTACTTTTGT
>JAFGXD010000172.1 GCA_016936815.1 Bacteroidales bacterium | reverse complement strand
TTATTAAAAAACTAAAATAACTAATACCATGAAAAAGCACAATTTTTACGCAGGTCCTTCAATTCTTCCTCAGTTTACAATTGACGAAACTGCAAAGGCAATTAAGGATTTTGCCGGAACCGGTCTTTCCATTATGGAAGTTTCCCACCGTAGCAAAGAAGTAATTGCTGTTATGGAGGAAGCTCAAAATTTATTTAAGGAATTACTTAATATTCCTGATGGTTACACAGTACTGTTTCTTGGAGGTGGAGCAAGCACTCAGTTTTTAATGGTGCCTTATAATCTATTAAATAAAAAAGCAGCCTATTTGGTAACAGGAGGTTGGGCTTCAAAAGCCTGCAAAGAAGCCAAACAATTTGGTGAAGTTGTTGAAGTAGCTTCTTCTAAAGAAACTACTTATAATTATATTCCTACAGGATGGGCTGTACCGGAAGACGCTGATTATTTACATATTACAACTAATAATACTCTTTATGGTACTCAAATAAGAGAAGATTTCGACTGCAAAGTACCTCTTGTAGCCGATATGTCTTCAGATATTTTTAGTCGTCCTGTTGATATTTCTAAATATTCTCTTATTTATGGTGGAGCACAAAAAAACCTTGCGCCTGCAGGTATTACTTTTGTTATTGTGAAAAATGATATTCTTGGAAAAGTTGAGAGACATATTCCAACTATGATGGACTACAAAACTCATATCGAAAACGATTCAATGTTTAATACCCCTCCGGTTCTTCCGCTTTATGCAGCCTTAATGACTTTAAGATGGCTTAAGAATAATGGCGGACTTGTTGAAATGGAAAGAAAAAATATTGAAAAAGCCAAGATTCTTTATGATGAGATTGAAAGAAATCCACTTTTTAAACCAACAATAAAAAATGAAAAAGACAGATCACTAATGAATATTTGTTTTTTAATGAATGAAGGCTATGAGCATTTGGAAAAAGATTTTAACGATTTTGCTGCAAAAAATGGAATGATTGGAATTAAAGGTCACAGATCAACAGGTGGTTTTAGGGCTTCAACCTATAATGCTTTACCAAAAGAATCTGTTGAGGCATTAGTTAACACAATGAAAGAGTTTGAATCAATTAACAAATAAGCATATGAAAAAAGTATTGGTAGCTACTGAAAAACCTTTTGCAAAAGAGGCTGTTGACAGTATTAAAGAAATTGCTGAAAAAGCTGGGTATAATTTAATTTTACTGGAAAAATATACAGAAAAATCTCAACTTATTCAGGCGGTTGCAGATGTAGATGCTATGATTATTCGTAGCGATATTGCCGATAAAGACGTTATTAATGCCGGAAAAAACCTTAAAATTATTGTCAGGGCAGGTGCCGGTTACGATAATATTGACCTTGCTGCAGCAAGTGCAAATAATGTTGTTGCCATGAATACTCCGGGGCAAAACTCTAACGCTGTTGCAGAATTAGCCATTGGAATGATGATTTACATGGCCAGAGGCTGTTTTAACGGTAAATCAGGAACCGAATTAAGAGGTAAAAAGCTTGGCATTCACGCTTATGGTAATGTTGGAAAATATGTTGCCGAAATTGCTAAGGGATTTGGAATGGAAATATTTGCTTTTGATCCTTTTGTTTCTAGAGAAGCGATTGAAAAAGATGGAATTATAGCTTTAGAAACAGTAGAGGAACTTTATTCAAAATGTAATTATGTATCTTTACATATCCCTGCTAACGAGCATACTAAGAAGTCAATAAATTATGACTTGTTGTCTAAAATGCCTGAATTTGCTGTTTTGGTTAATACCGCAAGAAAAGAAGTAATAAATGAAGAAGATTTGTTGAGAATTATGGATGAAAAGCAAAAATTCTACTATCTTAGCGATATTGAACCCGGATTGAAGGATGCTTTTTTGGAAAAATTCTCAGGAAGGATTTATTTTACTCCCAAAAAAATGGGTGCTCAAACCGAGGAAGCAAACGTTAATGCCGGTATTGCAGCAATAAATCAGATTATTGGTTTTATGGAAAATGGCGATAATACTTTTCAGGTAAATAAATAAAAAATTTTGATGATAAGAATTTTAGCAAATGATGGTTTAGGTGCACCTGGCTCCAAAATGCTTAAAGATGCCGGTTGTCTTTTGGTTACCGAAAGAGTGGAACAGGGAAAACTTATAGAGGAAATTAATAAAAATTCCTACGATGCTTTATTGGTAAGAAGTGAAACTTATATTACCCAAGAAATAATAGATGCATGTTCTACTATTAAGCTAATAGCCAGAGTAGGAGCAGGAATGGATCATATTGCAGTAGCTTACGCAATCGAAAAGGGTATTAAAGTAGTTAGTACTCCGAGGGAAACAGCTCCGGCTGTAGCTGAACTGGTTTTTGCTCATTTGTTTTCAATTTCCAGAAATCTTTTCGATTCAAATAGAAAAATGCCCACTTGTATTAGTTTTAAAGATTTGAAGAAAAAATATGGTGATGGTGTTGAATTAGCCGGAAAAACAATGGGAATTATTGGCTTTGGAAGAATAGGGCAAGAGGTGGCTAAAAGAGCTTTGGGATTAGGAATGAGGGTTAGAGCCTCCGACCCTTATGTTACAGAGGCCAATTTAAAATTGGATATTTGCGGCACAAGTGGAGTTGATGTTACTGTTAGAACTGTTATTAGAGAGATTGTGCTTAGAGAAAGCGACTACATATCACTGCATTTACCTTTGCCTGATAACAAACAACCTGTTATTACCGAAGCAGAGTTCAATAAAATGAAGGATGGTGTAATTCTTGTTAATGCATCAAAAGCTGAATTAATAAATGAAGACCATCTTATTGCTGCTCTCAAATCCGGAAAGGTTAGCCATGCCGGAATTGATGTTTTTTGTAATGAACCAAATCCGCGCAGAGATTTAATTTCTCTCGAAAATGTTTCTGTTACACCACATATTGGTGGCGCTACCAAAGAAGCACAGGATAGAATAAGTATTTCTTTAGCTAATGAAATTATAGATTTTTTTAAACTTTAAATTTTTTTTAAAATGGCAATAATTAAACCATTTAAGGGACTTCGTCCTCCACAAGAGATTGCAAAAGGACTTTCATCTCTTCCTTACGATGTAATGAATTCAGAAGAAGCTGCAAAAATGGCAGAAGGAAAAGAGTTTTCTTTGCTTCACATAACCAGAGCCGAAATCGATTGTCCCAACGATATCGACATTCATTCTGATGTTGTATATAATATGGCTGTTGATAATTTTAATAAATTTCGTGAAAAGGGATGGCTAAAAGCAGATAATGAAGCTCATTATTATATATACGCGCAAACAATGGATGGTCGTACCCAATACGGAATTGTTGGTTGTGCTGCCTGCTCCGATTATCACAATGGCTTTATAAAAAAACACGAGTTAACACGTCCGGATAAGGAAGAAGACCGAATGGTTCTTACTCGTTATACAAATGCAAATATTGAACCTGTTTTCTTTTCTTATAAGGCTGTTCCTGAAATAGATAGTATTGTTGAGAATATTACTAAAAACCAAAAACCGGAATACGATTTTGTTGCAGATGAAGATGGTTTTGGTCATAGTTTTTGGGTTGTTAAGGAAAAAGAAACTAATATTAAATTAGAACAACTTTTTGCATCCAAGGTTCCTTGCACATACGTAGCTGATGGTCATCATAGAACCGCCGCTGCAGCTAGAATAGGAGTTGAAAAGTCGGCTCAAAATCCAAATCATACCGGAAATGAAGAATATAATTTCTTTATGGCTGTTCATTTTCCCGATAACCAATTAAAGATTATTGACTATAACAGAACCGTAAAAGATTTAAATGGTTTGTCAAATGAGCAATTAATTGAAAAACTATCAATTGATTTTGAAGTAAATTTTCAAGGCCAAGAAATATACAAACCTCAAAAATTGCACGAATTTTCAATGTACCTTGATGGCTATTGGTTTTCTCTTAACGCCAAAGCCGGTAGATATAACGATAACGACCCAATTGGTGTTCTTGATGTTACAATTTTATCAAATTTAGTTTTAGATAATATTCTTGGAATTAAAGATTTAAGACGAGACAATAGAGTTGATTTTGTAGGCGGAATTAGAGGGCTTGGAGAATTAAAAAAACGTGTTGATGAAGGTAAATGTCAGGTTGCCTTTGCATTATATCCTGTTTCTATGCAGCAACTTATTGATATTGCCGATACCGGAAATATTATGCCTCCTAAAACAACGTGGTTCGAACCAAAATTGCGATCGGGACTAGTTATTCACGAACTTGATTAATACTTTATGCCGGTTCAATACCGGCATATTCTTTTATTATGGAAATTGTTGAAAATCTTAATACTATTAAATCTTCATTAAAGGAAGGCGTTAAGTTGGTTGCGGTTTCAAAAACTAAACCTGCAGAAGATATCCTTCTATTATATAATAATGGACATAAGGTTTTTGGAGAAAATAAAGTTCAGGAACTTGTAGATAAATACGAAAAATTGCCAAAAGATATTGAGTGGCACATGATTGGTCACCTTCAGTCCAATAAAGTAAAATATATTGCTTCTTTTGTTGAACTAATTCATGGAGTTGATTCTTATAAGTTGTTGAAAATAATAGATAAAGAAGCGAAAAAGTACAAACGAATTGTAAAATGCTTATTGCAGATTCATATTGCGGAGGAAGAAACAAAATTTGGATTTGATATGCAAGAAATAGATCAAATGCTTGCAGATAGGGAGTTTATAAATTTGAACAGTGTCAAAATTTGTGGACTTATGGGCATGGCAACTTTCACTGATAATTATGATGTTGTTAGGCATGAATTTAAAAATCTAAAGAAGTATTTCACACAATTAAAAAATAACTATTTTTATAACTTCGATTCATTTAAAGAGCTTTCTATGGGAATGTCCGACGATTATCCCATTGCCATTGAGGAAGGAAGCACAATTGTGAGAATTGGCAGTTCAATATTTGGATCGAGAAACTATAATTGAAAAAATAACTTATTATGGCAAAACTTGAAACCACCTACATGGGTATTAAGCTTAAAAATCCGATAATTGTTAGTAGCTCGGGGCTTACAAATACTATTGAAAAGATTAAGAAAATTGAAGAGGCAGGTGCCGGAGCTGTTGTTCTTAAATCTCTTTTCGAAGAACAAATTAATTTCGATGCCGGAAATTATCTTAATCAAGGTCAAAACGATTATCCTGAAGCTGAGGATTATGTGAGAAATTATGTGAAAAATAATACAGTTGACTCATACCTTGAGTTAATTGAAACTGCGAAAATTAAAACCAAAATTCCTATAATCGCTAGCATTAATTGTGTTTCTGCATCGGATTGGACTTCTTTTGCTTCAAAAATTGAAAAAGCCGGGGCAGATGGTTTGGAGCTTAATATTAACATTGTTCCTACCGATAAAGAAAAATCTTCTGCAGAAATAGAAAAAACTTATTTTGAGATTCTTGAAAAGGTTAAAGCAAGCACCAAATTGCCGGTTGCTGTAAAAATTGGGCAACAGTTTTCTAATATCTTGTATTTGGTAAACCAGTTACATTATAGAAAGGCCGATGCTGTTGTTCTTTTCAACCGTTTCTATGAACCCGATATTAATGCAACAAAACTTGAAATGGATTCGGCATCAGTTTTTAGTCATCCTTCAGATTTACGTCACTCTTTAAGATGGATTGGAATTATTTCCGATAAAATTGAAAAAATAGATATTGCAGGTTCAACAGGTGTCCACGATGGCGAGGCTGCTTTTAAGCAAATTCTTGCCGGTGCATCAGCAGTTCAAGTTTGTAGTGTTCTTTACAAAAAGGGCGTAAAGGAAATTTCAAATATTGTTACCGAATTGGAAAAATGGATGGAAAAACATAAATTTTCTTCAATAGCAGATTTTAAAGCAAAAATGAACTATAGTAAGATTGGCAATCCTTTGGTTTATCAGCGATCTCAGTTTATGAAATACTTTTCTTCTATGGAATAGACAAGAATTATGAGGGTTGAATTTTTTCAACCCTTTTTTTCTTGCAAAATCTTCTTAAGCTCCAATATTAAAAGTTGTTTGTCAGCACTTACTTCTTCAATACCTTTTTTTATCTTAAATAGTTGATTAGAAATTGTTAAACTTTCAATTTCAAAATTCATTAGAATATTTTCTATTACCGAAATAGCTTCAATTGTACACAAATAATCGCCTTCCAAAGCTAAATCAACAAAATCGGAGAAATAATTGCTGTAATCTAATGGAGATTGCCAACAACTTGAAACTAAAATATGAAGAATTTCTTTATTTAAATCCAGTTTTATTTCATTCATTATTGCAGGAACAGCCTCGTTGTTATGAATGTCATTAAGTAATTCTGATATTTCTCGTTGTACTTCTATTGTGGTATTTGTTCTAAGAACTTTTGTTAATTCTTTAATATACAGATAGTTTCCTTTTTCTCTAATCTCTTTTATTCCCTCCATTATGTCGCCAAAGTCATCCGAATTCAATTGTTTTATTATACTTTCCTCCAGCTTCTTTTTATTCATTTTATTATTGTGTTATATTAATATAAAGTTTTTTGTATAAATATTTTCTTTTGTGCCTGAAATATTATTGCAACATATTGTTTTCAAGGTATTTGAGAAAAGCCAATTAGGATGACTGTAATTTTTTTTCAAAAGTAAAAAAAATAATTATCAAATAAAATCAAAGATTTTTTATAATCTTGTTTTTTATTATCAAATGTATTTTCATATATTTGAAAAATTATGTATTTTTACACGTTATAAGTTTAGTAACAAAATATTTAAACGTAATATTATGAAGATTAATTTTAAAGTCCTTACAGTAGTTGCTTCCATAACAATGGCGACTTTCTTGTTTAGTTGTTCATCTGATAAGAAAGATGATGGTAACAAAGGTGCAAATAATGAGATAGATACTACTGAGCAAAATGATGATTTGATGAATAGTATGAATCAGGCCAAACAGGTTTTTTATTCTTTACCATCTCCAATTGAAACTGCAATGTTAATTAAACGGGCAGGAGCAAAGTATGATGAAAGTCTCCTTAACCCAACAACAAATGCGCCTAACTATATGGGGAATAAGAGTATGGCTTTAAATTTGGGTATTTATAGTGCCGATTTAAGCTTTGCAAGTTTGTTCGACCAAACCCAAACTTCCATAAAATACATGTCGGCCTCTAAAACTTTGGCTGATAATATTGGAATTTTAAATGCCATAAGTCCTGAAATTATGGAACGTCTTGAAAGTAACATTAATCAAAAAGATTCAATTATTGATATTATTTCTGAAACTTTTATGAACTCCAACTCGTTTTTGAAGGAAAACGACAGAGCTGAAATTGCAGCAATGATATTGGTGGGCGGTTGGATTGAAGGTCTTTATATTGCTACTCAAATTGCAAAAATGACTGATTCTGCCGAGGAGTTAATTGATAGAATTATTGACCAAAGGCTTTCTTTAGGTACTCTTATAGGGCTTTTGGAACAGTATTCAGAAGATAGCAAAGATATTGCTTCTGTTTATGAAGAACTGTTGAAGTTAAAAGAGATCTTTGACAAAATTGAAGTTACGACATCAAAAATTGAACCTGTTACTGATCCTGTTACTAAAGTAACAACTCTTAAGGCTACCGAAGAAAAAGCTCCTTTGGATCCTGTTGTTTTCAAGGCATTGTGTAAAACAGTTGCAGATTACAGGAACGGTATAGTTAAATAGATTAAATATGTTATTAGTGTTAATGTTTAAGCTAATGACAATAATATAATAAAAATTTTCAAATATGAAACGAATAATATTTATTGCACTCTTCTTGTCACTAATGACTATCTCGTCAATTAGTATTAATGCGCAATGTAAGAATTTTGCAAGGAAAATATGTATGTTGGAACTTGTTCCTTATGTGCACGATGGTATGTATAACGCAGCTGTTCTTCAAGAAGGTGATGCTGTAGAATTGTTTAAAACTTTTTATTCAGGGCAGGAATATAGAATAGCTATTTGTGGTGCCGATGAGCTACCAAAAGTGCAGTTTCAAGTTCTTGACAAAGATAGAAATGTTTTATATGATAATAAAAATAATGATTATGCTAGAGTTTGGGACTTTTCTATGCAATCGAGTCAGCAACTTGTAATTTCTATTCAGGTGCAAACAACCGACGATCTTAGTGACAATATTCCTACAGGTTGTGTTGCTTTCCTTATTGGTTTTATGAATAAAGAAGACTCTTTCGACCAATTTTAAAATTATTATTTCATTCTTAATATTAAGCTCATGTTTTCATGGGCTTTTTTTATTTCATTTCTTCATAATGTAAAAAGCCAAACTGCTTAAAAAAATCAAGATTTGGTTTTTCTTTATATATACCAAAAATTGTGGAGCCACTTCCACTCATTGATGAGTAAATTGCGCCTGATTTGTAAAATTCGGATTTAATTAACTTAAGCTTTGGATGTTTTTCAAAAATATGTGACTCAAAATCGTTGTAAATAAAATCTTTCCAAGTTTCAGGCTTTTTGGTAATTGATTCGTTAATTCTAATTTTTGGTAAGGCAGGTTTTATTCCTGTAAAGGCTTCCGGAGTGCTAATATAAATGTCGGGTTTTACTATTAATAATTTGTATCCTGTAAGTTTTATATTTATTGAATTTATTTTTTCACCTCTTCCAGTAACAAATGCCGGTTTATCTTGCAAGAAAAATGTGCAGTCGCTTCCTAATGTTGCAGCATATTCTTCCAATCGGCTCTTGGAAATATTTAAATTGTAAAAACTATTTAAATCTTTTATGAAAAATGCCGCATCACTCGAACCTCCACCCAAACCTGCACCAAATGGAATTACTTTATGAAGATGAATAGATAGATTCGGTAAATCGTAATCTTCTTTAATTAAATTATATGCTTTTGTTACAATATTGTCTGATTTTAAAGTGTTAATATTTAGCCCGCTAGTGCAAATTTTTGTTTTTTTCGAAGAAATAAATTCAAGAGAATCGCATAAATTAATCGGATAAAAAACCGATTCAATATCGTGAAATCCATCTTCACGTTTTCTGATAACATTTAGGCCTATATTTATTTTTGCATGTGGAAAAACTATCATGTTATTTATTGTATGAAAATTCTAAATCAATTATTGGATTGTCAAGAATAATACTGCTTATTTGTATTCCTGAATTAATGTCGTAAATATTAATGGCATCTAACCCTACAACATACAATTTGTTTGTAAGTGGCTCGTATTTAATAAATTCCGCTGTAATTCCGGATTTGAAAACAGAAATAGAAAAGCTTAATGGACTATATGAATATATGGCGTTGTTGCAAAGAAAAAAATGTTTGGTTTCAGAAACCATGGCAACAGATTTTACTTTTTCCTCCGGAAAACCTGAAATATCATCCAAATGCTGAAGGGAAATATTTAATGTGCAGACTTTCATTTTTGAACTAGTGTTGCCCCAAATTAGAATTCTGTTTTCATCATAGGAACTAAAGTCAATTATTTCTAAATCTACCATAGAGTGATATTGCATTGACTGACCAGATTCTGAAAAGAACAATTCAATTTTTTGAGGTATTGAACCAAGGGCTATTTCTTGAACAATTAGATATTGCCTATGAAAGAAAAATTTGCCGGGACGATTAGAATTGTCGGTTATAGAAGAACTTTTTACTGTTGTCCCATATTCATTGTAGCCGTATATATCACCAATATTTGTGCTTACAAATGTAATGTTTGAATTTGTTGCTAAATTTCCATAATATGGAAAAACGTAATTGTGTAGATTTGATTTCTCCCAAACTAATTCTTTGTTGCTAATATCAATAGATTGTAAATTCCCTGATTCTGTAAGTATGTGTAATTGGCTTGAAAATGAGTTAAATGAAATGTCTTTACATGCATCGGAAACTGTCAGAAAATTTTCCCCTGTTTCGTTAAAGTATTTTTTTATATAACTGCTTAATCCGCTTTTGGAAACGGTCCAAACCCCGGTTAATTCTTTGTTTATTTCGTTAATAAGTAGTTTCGTATAATTATTTGTTTTTTCTAATTCGTCGCTGGCACTAACCAGAAGGTAATATGTGCCACTTTCGAGTTTAATTTCGTTTAGCTCAAACCAAAAATTGAAACTTGTAGTTTTTGATAGGGGGCTGAAGGAATAGGTTTGAGAAACCGGAATTAAGTTCGAATTTACTATAGAAATTCTAATCGATTTTATTTCATTATCGTCTGTTACTCTCCCTTTTACCAAAAAGCTGTCAACTGCCAAAATATGAAGATTTTCTATAGGTTGTTCCATTGAAATAACCGGCATCTGGTTGATTTCCTTTTTGCAGGAAATTATTGTACTAATTATTAATATTGCTATTATTCTATTCATTTTCTATAAACAAACCCATTTTTCGTTAATAGGAAAACCTCTCAAAAATTCTTTGCAATTCATTCTTTTTTTCCCTGCAAGCAAAATATCT
This sequence comes from Bacteroidales bacterium, assembly GCA_016936815.1. Lineage (GTDB taxonomy): Bacteria > Bacteroidota > Bacteroidia > Bacteroidales > GWF2-38-335 > GWF2-38-335. The sequence goes on along the minus strand of JAFGXD010000172.1, from coordinate 60,198 downwards.
TTAACTCCAATAAAGCCACCGTCTGCAGCAATATATAAGTAAGTTTTTCCATCAGTGCTTATTTTACCCGGAGAAACCCTGTGCTTGCCGGATATAATTTCAGCCTTAAAAAGTTTGAAAGAAAAGGTCTGACCTTCAGTATTTACAAATTCCGACCATGCTGCTGGATATGGGTCTAAACCTCTTATGTGATTATAGACATCCTCAACATCGGAATTCCATTTTATTCTGCAATCTTCTTTAAAAAGTTTTGGGGCTTTTTTTAGCGATTCAGTATTAATTGTAAATGCCTGTTGATCAATTGCCTGAAATGTTTCTTTTTCAATTGATTTTGCGGTTTTAACAACAAGTTCGGCACCTAAATACATTAGCTTGTCGTGTAATTCCCCCGCAGTTTCATTATCTAATATTTCAACTCCAACAGATTCAATAATTTTACCTGTATCTATTTCATGGTTAAGGAAAAAGGTGGTTACCCCTGTTCTTGTTTCTCCATTCATTATTGCTCGGTTTATAGGGGCTGCACCCCTGTATTGTGGCAATAATGAGGCATGAAGGTTAAAGGTTCCCAATTTAGGCATGGACCAAACTTCCTCAGGTAACATTCTAAATGCTACAACTATTTGTAAATCGGCTTTCAGGTCTTTAAGTTCATTTAGAAAATCATCGGATTTAAGCCTTTCGGGTTGTAAAACCTTAATGCCATTTTCTACAGCATATTTTTTTACCGGGGATTCTGATAATTTTTGACCTCTTCCGGCAGGTTTGTCGGGAGCCGTTATAACCCCAACAACATCCAAATTGTTGTTAATAAGTCTTTTTAACGACTCCACCGCAAAGTCGGGTGTACCCATAAATACAATTCGCATATAAACCGTTTTTTTATCAAAGGTACTTACTTTTTGTTATTTTTCTTATCGTTTTTTCAGTTTACGTTATTCTATATTGACTAACTTTGCAAACATTTTGTTTTTTGATTTTATTATAATGAAAAAATACCAACATTTGTTTTTCGATTTAGACCGCACCTTATGGGATTTTGAAACTAATACTGAATTTGTTTTTGCAAAATTGTATGATAAGTATTCTTTGGCAACTTATTTTAATGATATTGAGCAATTTAAAATAATTTACAACAAGCATAACGATAAATTATGGGCGTTGTATAGAGAGGGTAAAATAAGGAAAGAGGTGCTTAGGGGTCTTAGATTCCTAAATACTTTGGGAGAAGTAGGATGCGAGAATTCGGAAATTGCCGAAGCCATGGGGAATGATTACGTAAAGATGGGTCCGGAAATGACCGGCTTGTTTCCCGGCACAATTGAGGTCTTGCAGTATTTATTGCCAAACTATAAAATGTACATTATTACAAATGGGTTTAAGGAAGTTCAGTATTCGAAGGTTGAAAGATGCGGGCTGTCACCGTTTTTCTTAAAAATTATTACTTCGGAAGATATTGGAATTCAGAAACCAAGACCTGAAATTTTTGGCTATGCTCTATCTTCTGTTAATGCAAGAAAAGAGGAAAGCATAATGATTGGCGACGATATGGAGGTTGATATTATTGGAGCAAAAAAATTTGGTATTGATCAAGTGTGGTTTAATCCAAAAAGATTGCATTCCGAAAATAAAGCTACTTTTGAGATAGATTCCCTAATTAAATTAAAAGATATTTTTTAGTTTATAGGTACATTGCAAACAACATTCTTCCCATAAACAAATAAATTATTAGTCCAACTATATCGTTTACGGTGGTAATAAATGGACCTGTTGCTACGGCAGGGTCAATTTTAAATCGGTTTAATGCAAGTGGAATAAATGTACCAAATACAGATGCGAATATTATTACTGAAAATAATGAAAGGCTAACTGTTATGGTAAGAGGGAGATTGTCGTAAACCAATAAATTAAAAGCGAAAATAAGTCCGGAACAAATAATTCCATTAATTAATCCCACCCCAAGTTCCCTAAAGAGCTTGCTTGCAATACTTTCAATACCTATCGATTTGTTTGCAAGACTCTGAACAACAATAGCAGATGATTGAACTCCAACATTTCCGGCCATTGCATTTATCATTGGAATAAAGAAGGCCAGACCTGCATATTTCATTATATCGCCTTCGAAGTTCCCGAGAACCAAAGCTCCAAAAGTACCACCAACCATTCCAATTAGCAGCCAGGGAAGACGCGCTCTAATTTGAACCCAAATTTTATCGGAAGATTCAACGTCTTCTGTAATACCGGATGCCATCTGATAATCTTTTTCAGCCTCTTCTTGCATAACATCAACTACATCGTCAATTGTAATTCTTCCAACCAATCGGCCAATATTATCTACCACCGGAATTGAAACAAGGTCGTACTTTTGCATAATATTAGCAACATCTTCAGAAGGCATATTGGTTTTAACAAACTTAATATCAGATTGGCAAATTGCGGCAATTTTTGTTTTTGGATTGGTGAGAATTAGTTTTTTTAGAGATAAAAGGCCTCTTAGTTTGCTGTCGTCATCAATTACATAAACATTATAAACATCCTCAACTTCCTCCGCTTGTTTTCTTATTTCCTCAATGCAAGAATTTACATCCCAATTTTCATTTACCGAAATTAGTTCCTTTGCCATTAAACCGCCTGCCGTATCTTCATCATAAGATAGAAGATCAACAATATCACCGGCTTGTTCAATGTCTTCAATGTGAGAAAGAACCTCATCAATTTTTTCTGAAGGTAAATCAGCTAAAACATCAGCTGCATCATCAGAATCCATCTCTTCAATAAACTGACGGGCAATAAGTTCACTTGGAAGAGCCAAAAGAAATTTTTCGCGGTCGTCGTCTTCAAGTTCAGCCAAAACATCCGATGCCTTATCTGCATCAAGTAATAAGTAAAGAAATTTACCCTGTTCAATGTTCAGTTCGTCATATATTTCAGCAATATCAGCGGCATGCAATTCTTCCATTATAGAAAGAGCCGTTTTCTCATCCTTTCTATCTATAATATCAATTAAATGATCTATAAAATCTTTTGTTAGTTCGAATTGCATAAAACAGATTTTGTACAAAAGTAATTATTCTGCTTTTATTATATCTAAACTTTGGGTTAAAAAAATAAAATCATCTACGCTAAGTTGTTCGGGTCTTTTTGAAAAAATTTCGTTTGAAACATCTTTTCCTTCAAGCATTTTCTTTAATGAATTCCTTAAGGTTTTTCTTCTTTGATTAAAGGCCATTTTAACTACTTGAAAGAAGAGTTGTTCATTGCAATTTATTGATAATCTGTTATTCCTGCTAATTCTAATTACCGCAGATTTAACCTTTGGAGGTGGTACAAATACTGTTTCGTTTACAGTAAACAGATAATCAATATCGTAATATGCCTGAAGCAAAACCGATAATATTCCGTATGTTTTATTGCCCGGTGGTGATTTTAATCTTTCTGCTACTTCTTTTTGAATCATTCCAACAACCTGAATAACATTTTCTTTGTTTTCGAGTATTTTAAAAAATATCTGACTGGAAATATTGTATGGAAAATTGCCAATAATTAGGCAATTTTCTGTAATATGATTAACTTTCGGCTTAATAAAATCGTCTTGAATTATTGCTAGTTTGTGTTCTTTAAACCTATTTTTCAAATAGTCAACCGATTCGCTGTCAATTTCAATCAGGCTTAATTTGATATCCGGTATCTTAACCAAAAAATCGGTTAGAATACCCATTCCCGGACCAATTTCAATTACATTTTTACTTAGGTTTGTGTCAATTGAATTCACAATCTTTTGAGCAATGTTATTGTCTTTTAGGAAATGTTGTCCCAGATGTTTTTTAGGTCGTACCATTTTTAGTTTTGTAAATTGAATGTAAAAATGCCAAAACTTCTGTCAATATCAAATTTCTAAACTATATTTGCTCTATGGCAGACAAAAAAAAGTACTTTCTATTGTTTTTGAAGTGGATTGTAATCATTTCTTCTGTTTCTTTTATAGCCTTCAGAATTGTTGATTCAGGTCACGTGTTAGCAGAGAACAATTTTTTTTCTTTTTCTCTTAAATCAGTTTCTTTGTTTTTACTGGCATTTTTGCTTGTTTTTGTTAATTGGTTAGTTGAGGCATTTAAATGGAAACAGCTCTTAAAACCCTATATAATAATAGATTCCATTACTGCCTATAAGGGTGTTTTGGTAGGTTTATCCACAGCAATTTTTACACCAAACAGAGTTGGAGAGTATTTTGGAAGATCTCTTGTTTTGAAAAGGGATAATTATTCTGTAGGACTTATTGCTACTGTTACCGGGAGCATTGCTCAAATATTAACAACAGTTGTTTTTGGCCTTATTGCTTTTGTTTTTTTGTTTAGCTATTTTCCTGAAATGCCTTTTCGATACCAGAATACTATGGTTCTTACTTTAATAAGTTCCATAATTTTTATGGTTTTACTACTTCTTTTATACTTCAAAATTCATAAATTCATTAGATTTCTTTTTGGCTTGCCTTTTTTTAAAAAAATTAAGCAATTTGAACCGGAGTTAAAAGCCTACTCAAAGGAAATTTTGGCTAAAACTTTGTTTATGAGTTTCTTCAGGTATTTTGTTTTTGTGAGTCAGTATTTGCTTCTGCTGGAGGTTTTTATGGTAGAAATCTTATGGTATGATGCTATTATTGCAATTTCCGCCGGCTATTTTGTAATGCTGATTATACCTGTGTTTACTTTTGCCGAAGCCGGATTACGGGGGGCAGTAGCACTTTTCTTTATGGAGATGGTTTCTAACAGTACTTTAGGAATTTTGTCATCGGCAATTTGCTTGTGGATTATTAATCTTGCAATTCCTGCATTGTTTGGAACATATATAATAAGTAAAATAAAAGTTAAAAATGATTGAAATTTTTCGCAGTTCTGTTTAATTGATTAATTTTGATTGATAACCTAAATATGCAAATTATGCTAAAAAATGAAAACTTACGAAAATTCTTTTTGCTTGTCTTCCTTTTCACAATATTCATCAGTTTTTCTCAGGATGTGAAAAGATCTGCGGCATATACACATTTTAAAAATGGTGATTTAGAAAAAGCAAAAGAAGTAATTGATGAAGTTTGTTTACATTCAGAAACTTCAAATCAAGCAAAGACTTGGTATTTTAAAGGTTTGATATATAATGGAATAGCTAGAAAAAACCAAAATTCATTCGAATCCGATAAGCTTTCCAATGAGGCTCTTCAAGCAATTATAAAAGCCGGTAAATTAGACAATTCCGGCACTTATAGGGATCAGATTGAAGATGTTCTGTTAAATATTTCTCTTCTTTTTTATAATAATGGAGTTCTCCGTTATAATAAGGGATTAGAGACAAACAATAAAGAAAGTTACAAGTATTCTTTATTGGATTTTGAAAACTTTTTTGAAACAATTCACCTTCTCGGTTCCGAAAATACTGAGATAAAGGATGTAATGCAAAGAAACAGTATTGATATTAATACAGTTAGGTTTTATGCGGGTTTTTCAGCAGCAATGACAGAAAATTTTGAGAAAGCAAAAATTCATTTCGAAAATATTGTGAAATCGGGTGGGGGTGTTCCTCAGGCTTATACAAACTATTGCGATATTTTGCTTGCCGAAGGAAATAAGGAAGATGCCTTAAGGGTTGTGGAACAGGCAAAGCAGCTTTGGCCGGCCGACGATGACATTGAATTGATGAAACTTCGGGTTTATCAACAAACCGGAAAAACAGGTGTATTAACCGATGATATTGAAAAAGCATTGCTAAAAGATCCTAATAACGTTAGTCTTCTTTCAGCTCTTGCAGATGCATACAACAAGATTTCTTATGAATATAAAACACAGGGAGATAACGAAAATTATAGGCTATACAGAGAAAAAGCAGAGATAAATTTCTTAAAGGCCATAGAAAATAAGCAGGAAAGTGATGAACTAAAATTCGATTTGCATTACAATTTAGGCGTCTTATTTTTTAATCCCGGCGTTGAAGTATATAATATTTGGGTTAAAAATCAGACAGATGAAATAAAGGGGAAGTACATTTTGTTATTTAATAAATGTATTATTCAGTTCGAAAAAGCTCTTGAAATTCAACCGGAAAATAGTGAACTTATTGATATGATGATGAGGGTCTATCTAATTTTGGAGAATGAAGATAAGGCACTTAGCATGAAAGAAAAACTAAATAACCTGAAAAAATAAAATAATGAAAACTTTTCTTCTGCTTTTTTCAATTTTGCTTTTTACAATTAACGGTTTTTGTCAACAAAACCAAGAAAAGGCTGAAAACTATATAAAGCAAATTGATGGAAGACTCGACAAAGCAAAAGAGGCAATCGACAAAGATTGTCTTGCACCTGAAACAGCATCAAAGCCGGTTACTTGGTATTTAAAAGGATATATTTATGCAGAAATTGCCAAAAGTGAAGTGCTGAAAAAATTGTCTCCAAATCCTGCATACGAATCTTTACAGGCAATAAGACAATGCAAAAAACTTGATGCTGAGAATAACTTTGAATCTGATTGTATTAATGTACTTTTCGAAATAGCAACTCTTTTTTACGATAAGGGAATTAGTAATTACAATAATGCTTTAAAAAGTTCCGATAAGAATCTCTATACTAATGCATTAGATGGTTTTAAGAACTACTTCGAAACACTGGAAACATTGGGAAACGACGACAAAATTGTTCTTCATTTGCTTAAATACAACAATATTAATTCGAATGCTGTTAATGTTTACGCAGGTTATTCCGCAATGCAACTTGAAGATTTTTCTAAGGCAGAGATGTATTTTACAAAAATTGTCGATTTAGATTCCAATCAAGAACCACAAAAGGAAAAAGCATTGCCTTTGGCTTATATTTATTATTGTAATATGCTTGAAAAAAATGGTAGAGTTGATAAGGCTTCCAAAGTAATTCAACAGGGAATGATTTTTTTCCCGGGAAATCCTGAAATTCTTATGACTGCAATAAATTTGTATAAAAATGCAAACGATATTGATATGCTTACTGAAGTTCTTTCCAAAGCTGAAGGTGAACTTCCGGATAATTATCCGGTTTTGGTAAATTATTCAAATTCATTATTAGAAACCGCAAAGCTTTTTGAGAAAAGGGGTTATGAGGCCACAGCCTTGAATTACTTATTGAAGGCCTGCGAGGTGTTAAATAAAGCGGTTGGAATAAAAACAGATGAGATTCAATTAATTTTTCTTGCTGCTAATACTCACAATAATGTTGCTAAAATTTATTTCAAGAGAAATGATGAAACAAATTCCGCAAAATTTAGAGATCAGGCTGAGGCCTTATACCTGCTTCTTTTAATGAAAAAGCCTGATGACAAGTCAATGTTATTTCAAATTTACAATAACCTGGGTGCAATTTATTATAAACCTGCTGCTGATATATATAGTAGTCAGGATAAGGATAGAATTGAAGAATACCTTGCTCTATTTAAAAAATCATTACCATATTTTGAAGAAGCTCATAAACTGCAACCTGATAATAGACAGATAATGCAGTTGTTAAGGAATTTGTATCTCATTTTTAATGAAGCTGTTAAGGCTGATGAGATGAAAGCTAAACTTGGTCTGTAATTACACTTAAAACTAAAAATAATCATGAAAAGAGCCTTAATTTTACTATTCACATTTTTTTATCTATTAATAAATTTTGGTTGTGGTAACCAAACTGAAAGCAAAGCTAAAGATGAAAAACCTTCTGATAGTTTGTCAGATGACGAATTAACAAGTATAGAATATAATTATGGAAAAACAGATTCTCTGCTTTGGGAAATATCGGGCAACGGACTAAGTAAATCATCATATTTATTTGGAACAGTGCATATTATTCCTAAGGAGCAATTCTTTATTTCAAAAGATATGCTAAAAACATTTAGAAAGTCTGAACAATTGGTCTTAGAAATGGATATGGGAGAACTTAATCCATTAGACCTTGCAGGTAGCGAAAAAATGTCCCTTCCTGAAGGGATTACTTTAAAATCCTTACTTACTGCCGACGAATACAAATATTTGGAAACCTATTTTGATGATACATTGGGAATGAAGCTTAGTCTAATAAATAAGACAAACTTAAAACCAATTTTCCTTAGCACATTAATTACTCAGGTTGGATCTTTGGGTGGTACAGAATCTTATGAAATGACACTTACTGCTTGGGCAAAAATGCAAAAAAAGGAGATAAAGGGATTGGAAACAATGGATTTTCAGTTTTCGGTTTTTGATTCAATTCCGTACCAAAAACAGGCTGAAATGCTAATGGAGGCTGTAAAAAACAACAAAACTGCCAAAAAGGAACTTGAAGATTTGTATAAATATTATATTGCTAACGAATTAAGTAAATTAGTTAGTTTAAGTCACGATTCAGAATCAGAATTAATGGAATTTGAAGATGTTCTATTAATAAAAAGAAATGAAAAGTGGATCCCGCTGATTGAGCAGTATGCAAAAGAGAAACCATGCTTTTTTGCTGTTGGCGCCCTTCACTTACCCGGGAAAAATGGAGTAATAAAACTTCTTAGGGATAAAGGCTATAAAGTTGTTCCTGTAAATAGTTAGATTGAATTAATAAATAACTTCTTGTTTCAATTAGGAAATATTTGCAAAATGGTATTAATTTTTTTGTATTTTTGTGCTTTTTAACAATTTACTGATGTATAAAGCAATTAAGTATCTGTTGTTAGTCGTGTTGGTTGGAATAATATTTAGTTCCTGCTATCAACACAGGAAAATGGTGTATCTGCAGAAAAAGCTGGAAGAGGTAAGTGATACAACTTTTTACGCAAAATCTACCGATTATAAAGTGCAATCAAATGATGTACTTTTTGTAAAGATTGTTAGCATAAATGAAGAATTGAACAAGTTCTACAATTTTACAGAGTTAGATAAGTATAATATTGGATATAATAAGGCTTCATTATTTTTAAACGGAATTTCGGTAAGTGATTCAGGAATAATTAATTTGCCTGTTGTTGGAAACATTTTTGTAAAGGAAAAGACAATTGGTGAAATTAATTTTCTGGTTGCCGAGAGAGTTAGGGAATACCTTAAAGATGCTGAAGTATACGTTAAACTGATTAGTTTTCCGGTTACATTAATTGGAGAAGTTAATCGTCCGGGAATGTTTGAAAACTACAACAATTCTCTTTCAATTTTTGAAGCTTTGGGGTACGCAGGAGATTTAACAATTTATGGAAACAGAAAAGATGTTGTTCTTATAAGAAAAAATGGTGACAGATTAGAGACGAAAAGGCTTGATCTTACAGATATTAATTTGTTGGCCAGCGATTATTTTTATCTTATGCCAAACGACGTGCTATATGTGCCACCAATGAAAAACAAGGCTTTTAGGATTAACGCACCAAATATTTCAATATTCCTTTCTTCAATAACTACATTAATTGTAGTATTGAATTTTATAAATAAATAAATGGAATCATATAAAGACCAAATTAAGCAGGACGATAAAGTTGATATTAAGAAATTTATTTTCAAAATATTAGCTAATTGGTATTGGTTTGCAATTACTATTTTTATTAGTCTTGCTCTTGCATATTATATTAACAGATATTCCGACCCTGTTTACAGGTTAAGTGTTACAGTATTAATAAAAGACCAATCCAATGCCGTTGTTGGTGGAGTTGAAAGCATTATTGAAGATTTAGGAATGTTCCGAAGGGGAAGAAAAAGAGTTGTTGAGAATGAGATTGGAATCATTCAATCTTATTCAATGGTTCGTAAAGCTATTGAAAAACTTGATTTCGATATTTCATATTTTTCAATTGGTCGAATAAGAACTTCTGAAATTTATAATAGTTCGCCTATTGTTGTTGAAATTGATACCGGTCATGTTCAGAAATATAATCAAATGGTTTATATTAGTCTGATTGACGATAAAGAATATAAACTAGAGATTACCGAGGGAAATAAGGTTAGTAAGAAAATGAAATTTGGAGAAGTATTTGAAGATGAGAACTTTAAATTTGCAATATTCAAAAAAGATTCTGAAAACTTTACTTCAATAAAAGACAAATCCAGTTATAAGGAGATGTATTTTATTATTAATGATATTAACTCATTAACAAAAACTTATCGTTCAAAATTAAGTATTGAAACAACCGATAAGAAAAGTACTTTGCTTACTCTAACTGTTCAGGGCAAAGTCCCGGAAAAGGAAGCAAATTTTCTTAATACTCTTATTGATGTTTTTGTACAGTCGGGTTTAGATGAGAAAAATGAAATAACCGTAAATACAATTCGATTTATTGATGCACAATTGGGAAATGTGATAGATTCTCTAAAAGCTACCGAGGATATGTTGCAGAATTTCAGGCTATCAAATAAGATTGTTGATTTAAGTTTTGAAGGGAAGGCTTTATTTGATAAGTTAGAGAGGTTGGATAATGAGGAAAATTTGGCTAAAATGAAATTGGACTATTATAATTATTTAAGAGACTATATTATTAAAAGACAAGATTTTTCAGATGTTATTGCTCCCTCAATTATGGGAATTAATGATCCTTTGCTTAACAGTCTAATTGAACAATTGAGTATTCTTTACAGTAAAAAGAAATCATTTGAAATTCATTCTACCTCAAAAGATCCGGGACTGGAACAGGTAAACTCTGAAATACAATCCACAATGATAACTCTTAGAGAGAACATTGAAAATATTATTCAACCAGCTGAAATAGAATTAAATAACATTAAGAAAAGAATTTATCAAGTGGAATCTGAAATAGCTAAGTTGCCGGTTACAGAAAAGCAATTGATTAATATTCAACGTCAGTTCGAGCTTAATGATAATATTTATACTTATTTATTGGAAAAACGAGCTGAAGCAGGTATTGTAATGGCTTCAAATATTGCCGATAATAAGGTAATTGATTATGCCATGCCTGAAAACGCTTCAATGATTTCTCCAAAGAAAAATTTAAATTTTATTATAGCATTCATAATTGGGATTCTAATACCTCTATTAATAATAATTCTTAGAGATTTCTTTAATGATAAAATTATTGAAAGAAAGGATGTGGAGGATAATACCTCTATTCCTATTCTTGGAGCTGTCGGACACAATAATAAGGAGTCGGAGTTGGTTGTTCACGACAAACCAAAATCATCAATTGCCGAATCTTTCCGTACTCTTCGTACAAATTTGCAATACATGTTAAAGGGCAAGGAGGGATGTTATACTATTTCTGTAAGTTCTACAATAAGTGGGGAAGGAAAAACTTTCTGTGCTGTAAATCTTGCTTCTATTTTTGCTGTTTCTAAAAAGAGAACTGTGTTACTGGGACTTGATTTACGTAAACCTAAGTTGCATAAAGAGTTGAAAAAGGAAAATACAATCGGAATTAGTTCTTATCTTATTGGAAAAAATTCTTATGAAGAAATAATCCTTTCTACTGAAATAGAAAATTTGTATTTTTTACCTTCAGGGCCTATTCCTCCAAACCCGGCAGAATTAATTGAAACAGAACAAATGTTTGGACTTATTGAAAGACTTAAACAGGATTTTGATTGTATTATTCTTGATACTCCTCCTGTTGCTCTAGTTACAGATGCTTTATTGCTCAATAAATATGCCGATACAAATATTTTTGTGGTGAGACAAAACTACTCCAGTAAATCGGTTTTGAAATTTGTTAACGACCTTTTTGAAGAAAAAAATATCAAAAACCTTTGTTTGCTTATCAACGATATTAAAGTTCCGAATTACTATGGCTATCGCCAAGGATATGGTTATAGATATGGCTATGGTTATGGTTACGGCTATGGTTACGGTTACGGCTATTACGAAGAAGACGATAAGGCACCAAGTCTGTTGGCAAGATTATTAATTGGGTTGCGTCTGAAAAAGAAATCTTCTTAATGCAAAAACAACCAACATTATTTCAGGCTCTTTTGCCAATTTTTCTGTTGGTTTTCCTACTTTTTCTCAATGTTTCTTTTTTTGAGGATACTCTATCCGGCCCCAATCAAATGGCACTTATTTTTTCTGCAACTGTTGCCGGATTAATAGCTATTTACCTTTCCCAATCATGGGAAAATATTCTAGATTCTGTTGTCAAAAGTATTAATTCGGCAATGCCCTCCATGCTAATTTTGTTGCTAATAGGTGCATTGGCAGGTACTTGGCTTATTTCCGGTGTAGTTCCAACAATGATTTACTATGGGTTAAAAATCTTGAATCCCAAAATATTTCTTTTTGCAACTGTAATTATTTGCGCTTTGGTATCACTGGCAACTGGCAGTTCATGGTCTACTGTGGCTACAATTGGTATTGCATTATTGGGAATAGGAAAAACACTGGGTATTCACGATGGAGTTATTGCCGGTGCTATTATTTCCGGAGCTTATTTTGGTGATAAGATTTCTCCTTTATCAGATACTACTAATCTGGCTCCTGCAATGGCCGGAACAGATTTGTTTACACATATCAGGTATATGCTAATTACTACAGTGCCTACTTTATTAATTACTTTGGTAATATTCTTGTTTATTGGTTTCAACTACGATTTTGGAAATTCAGATACTAATGTTAATGTTGTATTAGATTCTATTGAAAACACTTTCTATATCAGCCCGGTTTTGTTACTTGTGCCTGTTTTATTGGTTGTTGTAATAATCAGGAAGGTTCCTCCAATTCCGGCTCTCCTTTTTGGTATTGTTCTGGGTGGAGTTTTTGCTGTAATTTTTCAGCCCGATGTATTAAACTCACTATCCGGATATCATAGCGATTATGCTTATTCGTCTTACACAGTTGTTATGAAATCTATGTTTGGTCCTGTTACCGTTGAAAGTGGAAATGCCATGATTACCGATTTATTCTCAACAGGAGGTATGCAGGGAATGCTTAATACTATTTGGCTTATATTGGCTGCTATGATTTTTGGTGGTGCAATGGAATCTGCAGGTCTTTTGGTTAAAATAACACAATCATTATTGCGTTTTGCAAAATCAACCGGTTCGCTTGTTGCAACTACTGCAGGCTCTTGCCTTTTCTTAAATGTTACGGCTTCCGATCAATATATTTCTATTGTTGTCCCCGGAAAAATGTTTGCCGAAACCTATAAGAAAAAGGGTTACAAACCTGAACTATTAAGTCGAACTTTAGAGGATTCAGGAACTGTTACTTCAGTTTTAATACCTTGGAATACTTGTGGCGCTACTCAGTCAAAAGTTTTAGGCGTTGATGTTCTTACTTATCTCCCCTATGCCTTTTTTAATATTATTAGTCCATTAATGACTATTTTGGTGGCCTATTTAGGAATTAAAATCCGGAGAATTAAAGATTAGATTGGTTAATAGCTTTTCTTACGCTTCCATATTTTAGTAATAAATTCTTTGCTCTTTCTTCATCAATTCCCAGTTTGTCCATAATAATTTTTGTTCCCCTGCTCACAAGTTTCTTATTCTTCAGTTGCATATCAACCATTTTGTTGTCTTCAATCTTACCCAGTTTTATCATTAAGGTGGTTGAAATCATATTTAAAATCATTTTTTGGGCTGTTCCCGATTTCATTCTTGTGCTGCCGGTAATAAATTCGGGACCAACTATTACTTCAATAGGATATTTACTTTCTTTAGCTAATGTGCTGTTTAGATTGGATGTCAATGCACCTGTTTCAATGCCATTAAAATAGCAATGTTGCAATGCGCCAACAACATAGGGGGTATTTCCCGAAGATGAAATTCCTATTACAAAGTCGGATGAATTAATATTGAATTTTTTTAAGTCCCACCAACCTGCATCAAAGTTGTCTTCAGCATTTTCTACTGCTGTTCTTATTGCAGTGTCACCACCGGCTATTATACCAATTACTAAGCCGGGTTCAACTCCAAATGTTGGAGGGCATTCGGAAGCATCTAGTATTCCAAGCCTTCCGCTTGTTCCTGATCCTAAATAAAATAACCTGCCTCCTTTAGCCATTTTCACAAATGCTGCTTCAATTAATTCTTCAATTTGGTTCAAACATTTGCTTATTGCTAGAGCAACTTTTTGGTCTTCTTTATTAATATTATTAAGCAAAGTAAGAGTATTCATCTTTTCTAAGCCTTTGTATAACGATTCAGATTCGGTTGTTTTCATATAAATATTTCTTCATTATGTGTTGAAAGATATAAATAAAAAACTTAAAATCAGTAGTTTATATAAATTCATTTATCTTTTGTTTTGATATTCTTTGTGGAAAAATTCTGTATGTTGGTCAATTTTTATGAACAAAGTTCTTTTTATTCGGTAATATCGGTTACAAGAAATTGTCTTTGGATTAAGATTCGGTCACAAAAAAGTGATTCCATTTGGGGTCACTTTTTTTATTTGGTCAATTCCTCAATTGGTTCACTTTCGCAGGATGTTGGATAGGAAATTTGAAGAAATTCTGCCAAAGATGCTGCAATTTGCTCAATATTTACCCTTCTTGTAATGCTACCTCTTTTTATTTTCCAACCATACCAAAGAAGTGGAACGTGAGTATCATAAACACTTCCGGAACCATGATCGGCAGCCTCTAGTTTATCCTGTATCCAGCCGGGTTCAAGGTTTAGAATTACATCTCCCGATCTTTCCTGATGAAAACTATTTTGCATTTTTTCGAAAACACTTCCACCCTTAAAATTATTAGACTGTAAGTCGCTTGCTGTAATAGTATTGGCAACACCGGAATATTGTACCAGAAAAAGTGCAACTTTTTTCTGAACTTCTTCAAGCGACAGCTTTGCGCTTTCTATTAATTGCCGGTTTAAATAGACCTGTTGATTAATATAGGCACTAACCCAATCACCTTCTCCATAAAGTGCGTTTAAATAACTCTTTAGCAAGGCAACTGAATAATGGTATTTGAAATATCCTGCATGCATTTTTTTCTCCTTTAAAAAATTTGGAATCCCTGAAACTCCGTGATTGGAGGTAAGAAAAACCAAAACATTTTCTTTGCCATATTGCTTGTCAATAAATGATAATAGATGCGCCATATTTTGATCTAATCTTAGAAATGCATCTTGTATTTCAACAGAATTGGGCCCGAATTTGTGCCCAATATTGTCTATTGCAGAAAAGGTTATTGAAATAAAATCGGTAGATTCTCCATTGCCTAGTTTTTCGTTTACCATAGTTGCCAAGGCAAAATCTAATGTGTAAGTATTTCCCGATGGAATGTTTCTTAATAATTGGTATCTTATTTCATGTTTTTTTAGGGAGACTTTGCTTTTTTGCTCCGACATCAAGTATGGGAAAGTAAATTTGTCTTTACCAAATCCTAATTCGTAGTTACTTGAATCAGGCTGAGATTCGGTGTAGGATGAAATTGGAAGTAATGTATTCCATTCTTGTTGCAGATAAAATTCAGGAAGCAATTTTTCGTTGAAGGTATTAACCCATTTAGGCAATGAGTCTTGGTAATAACTACTTGTAATCCAGTAACCTGTTTTATCATCATACCAATAACAAGCATTAGCAGTTTTGCCTCCTGCTAGAATAGAGGCATAATCGTTTAGGCTAACGCTAAATACTTTTGATTTTCCGTTGCTGAACAATTTCATCTCATCGTTAATGCTGCTGGAAATTAACCATTTAGGTGATTTTTTTCCATTTATTGAGGTGCTGCCAATAGTTAGAGCGTTATCGTCTTCCACACAATTGTATTTTTCTTTTTTTAATCGCATATACCACTCCTCGCCTACAATTCCATGAGAACCTGGCAAAGCTCCTGTAAAAATTGAGGCAATTCCCGGGGCTCCTTGGGTTAAAAGGTAATTAAGACGAGCATTTTTGCAGTTCATACCTTCGTTAATAAGCTTTTTAAAACCTTCTTTTTCAAATTTATCCCAATATCTAAGTATGTAATCATAACGCATTTGCTCAACCACAATTGCTACAACAAGTTTAGGTTTTTCGGAGGGAATCTGACCCTTGATACCTAAGTTTATGAAAAGAAGAAAGAATAGAAAGAATAGACTTTTATGCATTTTTGTTTTTTTATTATTGCTTGTGAAGCATCTTATTATAATGCATAAAGATACTTATATGATAGTAAATACAAACTTTGTAGCAGACTGACTTTTTAACCTTTCGATGTTAAAAACAATTATATAAAATCAATTACCTTTTCGAGTTTAGTACCACGAGAACCTTTAACAAGAATATTATAAGCTTTTATTGGGTTTGTTCTTAAATGTTCTATTAGCCCTTCCACATCTTCAAAACTTAGTAATTGTTTGTTAGATAGCGATTTGAAGTTTTTGCCAACAAGAAAAATATTATCCATTCCCATTTTCTCTATGAGTTTAACAATCCTAATATGCTCCACTTCAGAAATATTGCCTAGCTCTAACATGTCACCCAAAATCATTGCTTTTTTTCCATCAATTTTTAGGAAATTTTCAATTGCTTTTTCCATGCTTGAGGGATTTGCATTATAGGCATCAAGGAAAACGGTATTTTCTTTTGTTTTAACTAATTGAGATCTATTGTTTTCTGGGCGGTAAGTTTCAATAGCATTAATTATTGAAGAGGCCTCAATTCCAAAATAATGTCCAATGGCAAAGGCAGCCATAATATTCTCTAAATTGTATTCTCCAAATATTTTGGTATTTATTATATAATCTTTTTGGTTTAAGAATATTTTTATTTTAAGAAATGGATTTTGTTCTATTATTTCCGCATAAATATCATCATTTTCGCCACCAAAGGCATATTTATTGTTCTTGCTGAGACTTGTAAGTATTTCATTACCTGAATTGTAGAAAATTAAGCCATTTTTTGTGTTGAGGTACTGATATAATTCATTTTTAGTGTCAATTACTCCCTGAAAAGTTCCAAATCCTTCAATATGAGCTTTTCCAATATTTGTAATTATCCCAAAATTTGGGTCAGCAATTTTGCACAAGGAGTTGATTTCTCCGGGGTGATTTGCTCCCATTTCCACAACCCCAAAATCTGTATTTTCAGAAAATGAAAGCAAGGTTAGAGGCACACCAATATGATTATTGTAATTTCCTTTTGTATATCCTAAGACGAATTTCTTTTTTAGAACCGAAACAATTAATTCTTTAGTAGTTGTTTTACCATTTGATCCGGTAATTGCAAGAATTGGTAAATTCAAGGTTTGTCTGTGCAAATATGCAAGTTTCTGTAAAAAATCCAGAGAATCTTCAACCAGAACTGTTTTTTCATTTTGCATATAATCTTTATTATCAATTATAGCCAATGAACATCCAAGTTCTAAAGCTTTTCGAGCATATTGGTTGCCATCAAAATTTTCGCCCTTAAGACTGATGAAAATATCTCCTGATTTGCATAGTCTTGTATCAGTTATGACGTTAGCAGCCTTTTCCAAAAAGTATTGGTAAACATCTTCAAGTTTCATAATCTTTGGTAATAAAAAACCCCATTATAAAAATGGGGTTTGTGTTATTATTGAATATTTTTTCTAGAATCCAACAGGGCTACCAACCCTAGTCATTGCGCAACGGAATCCTAGGTCGGCTTGAGCCTGAGTTTCTTCAAGGAATCTTCTTGTTCCGGGTACCATCCAGTAAATACGATCTCTCCATGAACCGCCTTTATAAACTCTGGTTCTATCGTTAATTAGTGAGTTCATATCCTTTCCACCTCTTTGTATATTTGGATCATTATCACCCTGCCAATACATAGCTGTTGAGGTATGACCGGCTTTTTTGGCAGATTTTTCGTAAACGGTACTAGATTCGAAATCACCGTCAAGATAATTGATGTTATCGGAAGTATTGTAGTTCCTTCTGTTGAAACATTCTTCGTCTGTTACATCCTGATATTTCAACTGACCCGGCATAGAAACTCCAACTTTGGAGAATTCAGCCAGCAGTATTGGAGCCAAATGAGCTTCAGCCGGAGCTGCTTTAAGGATTTCAACCGCCATCCTAATTTCAATTTGCATTTCTTCAAGTTTGCGTTCATCTCTCTTAATAACAGCTTGATCGAGGTGAGCAGTAATATCTGTCATCATTTGAGTTTCCTCAGGATTTAGGTCAGCTTTCTTTTGAAAATTATTTACATAAGCAAGCAAATCATCCAGATTATACATTGGATCAGTAATTTTATCTGCTATAGAGCCGTCAGAATTAAATACTTTTCTCTTGTATTGATTTCCTCTAAATGGTCTGAATTCGTCCATGTCTCCAAAAGTAAGAGGTCTGTAAACGTCCATAACCCATTCATTTACGTTACCGGCCATGCAATATAAACCATAATCGTTTGGCCAATAGGCATCAACAGGAGCTGTAACATCTGCATTATCGTTTAGGTAACCTGCAGTTCCCATATAGTCGCCACGTCCTCTAACAGCGTTTGCCATAATCATACCCAATTCTTTTCTTCCATCGTTTCTTATGTAGTGCCCGTTCCATGGGAAGAATCTTCTGTGAAAAACCCTTTCATCTATATGGTTTCCAATTAGTGCAAGTGCTGCAAATTCCCATTCAGCTTCAGTTGGGAGTCTGTATCTTGGTAGAAACACACCATCTTCCATTCTAACTTTTCTAAAGTCGTTATTGGGGTCAAGGTCTTCAATTCCGGGGCCTCTAACAGCACCATCGTACTGGCCGGCTAAATATGATTCTGTACTAAAGTTTTCTTCTCCCTGCTGATTTGGGTCTTTATATAATAGACCTTCTCTAATTAGAATCCATTCGTTAACCCTGTCTGTTCTCCAAACACAGTAACGGTCGGCCTGAACCCAACTTACACCAACCACAGGATATTCCTGATATGCAGGGTGACGTAGGTAAAGCTCTACATAAGGCTCATTGTAAGCAAGTTTGCTTCTCCAAACTAGTGTGTCGGGACGAGCTTGTTTTTCCACTTCAGGATAATCGATAAAAACTCTGGTTAACCAATACAAGTATTCGCGGTAGTCAACGTTTCGAACTTCTGTTTCGTCCATGTAGAAAGAAGAAACAGTTACCCTTCTTGGAATATTGTTCCAATCGTACAAAACGTCTTGTTCAACACGACCCATGGAAAAAGTACCGCCTTCAACCAGAACAAGTCCCGGTCCGGTTTCCTGACCATAGTAATCAACATATTCAAATCCGCCGTAATCCGGATCATTATAATTCCATCCGGTTGTGTTGGAAGTTTGTTGCTTACAAGATGTTAGCATCAAAGCTATTAAAACAAAGGCAGACAACGAAGTGAAAACTAATTTTTTCATATTATTACTTTTTCGTATTCTTTATTATAACTAAAATGATGGACAAGATATTGTCCTAAATTTGGTTCTTTGTGGTTGGCAATAAAATTCCATTTGATATGAAACCTCATGAGCACCCAAAGTTTGGTTTTTCAATTTTGATATTGTTAGGTCATAACTATATGCAAATTGTATTTTGTCTTGAACAAATCCAACCAGCATAATAAATGAATCGTAATGGAAACCAAAGTTTTGTCTTACCCACATACCTGCAACAATGGTATTTCTATTTAGGTATAAACCATAGTTAACTTGTTGGAAATCTTGCTGCTGTTGAAAAATAAACTGTGGAGATAGTGATAATTCACCCCTCTTAAATCTTCTACTGGGTAGTGGAATTTTTGTTCCGAAATGCACGGTGTATTTTCTAGGCAATACAGATTCAGATTTGTCTTTTCCGTAAAAAGATTCTAAAGGTTCAGTAAGGTGATGAACTGCCAAACCGAAGAAATAATCGCGGTTAAAACCAACAATTCCTGCTGAAAAATCGAAAAAACTTCTGGATAAATCCGGTGGAGGAACTTCATTAGTTTGATAAATAGGTCCGTAAAGGGGGTGTAACATATCAGGAAAAACAAAATCCCAGTTTAGTTTTTTCTGGTAGTAACTTGCCTGAAATCCCATTCTTACCGTAAAAAAACGATTTGCACGCAGAGCGTATGAATACATTCCACTAATTGTGCTAGTGGAAATGGCTCCATCACCTTGCACATCATTCATTAGCAAAAGACCTAAACCACCTTCCAATGGCCTAACGAACTGATCGTAACTGGCATTGTAAGTTACATACGTGGAGCCTAAGGCTGGCCATTGATTTCTGTAATTAACAGAGATGCGTGGACAACGCTGAGATCCTGCAAAAGCCGGATTCAGATAGAGTTTGTTCGCATAAAATTGTGTGAATTCCGGATCCTGCGCATTGGTTATTTGCGTGGCTCCCAAAATCGTAACAATCATCAATAATATAAAACGTTTTATCATTTTATCATATATATGTGTATCCTACTAAAATGCAATTATACAAATTTTTTTTTACAACCTAATAACTTAAACATATAATTATTACCTTTTATTACTTTGCAAATATATTCTTTTTTCACATTTTTGGTAGGATTTATTGTAACTTTACACAATATTTTCCGATTTTTTTTGTTTTGGCATTATCTAAAAAATCAAATTAATGAAATCTATTGCATTATTAAGTATCATATTTTTAACGGTTTATGTTGGATTAGGTCAGACTTTGATAGAAAAATCAATAAACTGGAATCCAAAGTATTCAATTAAAAATTTTCAGGAAAATAAAGAACTTTTGTTTTTTGAAAATGCTGTTTTTCCCGGTAACGATTTCATTCCATATTTTTATGAAAAAATACTTCTGCCTTCTAATCAACATCTTCCTTCTTCCGTAAACCTTAATAATATTAGGTTTGAAACTATAAATGCTTCTGATGTTAATAAGGTTGCCTCATTAGATAAAATTTCTTCTGAATTTGTTGTAGACTATCAGATTGTTTATGATAGAAAAGTTCCATTTCTGGAAATTTATATTCTGCCAATCAGGAAATTAGAGGCAAGTAGTGAATTAGAAAAACTTCTATCTTTTTCTTTAGAAATTCAGTGGACAAAAAATGATAAAAATTTGGTGAAGACAAAAAATCATAAATCTACATCGGTTTTGGCTTCAGGAAAATGGATAAAAATGAGGGTTCAAGCCGATGGTGTATATAAACTGACTTATTCAGAAATACTTGCAATGGGAATTACTAATCCTTTGGAAATTAGAATTTTTGGTAATGGAGGAGGGCTTCTTCCAATTGCTAATTCCACAAATCGTCCCGATGATCTTGTAGAAAATGCTATTCTAATAAATAAAGGTGCAGATGGTGTTTTTAATTCCGGGGATTATATACTTTTTTATGCAACAGGTCCTCATAAATGGAATTTTGATGAAACTGATAATGTTTTTAAACATACTTTTCATTTGTTTTCAGATTATTCTTACTATTTTGTTACTTCAGGAACTTCTCCTGCAAAAAATATTCAGGTTGAAGATTATTCCTTATTAAGTCCTAATCAAGTTATTACAAAATTTAATGATTATGCTTTCCAGGAAAAAGACTCTCTTAATCTTATTAAGTCGGGTTCAACATGGTTTTGGAGACATTTCGATTTAAACCTTACTCATAATTTTAATTTTTCGTTTCCTGATATTGATTATTCTTATCCGGCCTATTTGAAAACAAAGTTAGTTGCAAGAAGTTCATCAACAAGTAGTTTCGATATTACTGTCAATTCAGACTTTGTTAAGAATCTAACAGTTTTATATACAACTGGAAGTACGACAGCCCCTTATGCAAACGTTACTTCGGATAGTAATGATTTATTCTCATTTACTCCTAATGGTTCTAATCTGGATGTGACAATTAAATACAATAAATACAATAGTTCATCTGAGGGTTGGTTGAATTATATTACTTGCAATGTGGTAAGAAATCTGAAAATGAATGGTAGTCAAATGCATTTTAGATGGGTAGGAAGTGTTGGCGAGGGAAATATTTCGGAATTCAGAATTTCAAATGCTAGTTCAGGAACAAGAGTATGGGACATAACAGATCCTTATAATGTTGTTGAGATGGTAACAAATTACTCGTCAGGTGTTCTTTCTTTTGTTTGTCCAACCGATACATTACGGCAATTTATTGCTTTTACAGGAAGCTCCTTCTATTCCGTTTCGAACCCTCAGGTTGTTGCTAACCAAAATCTTCATGGAATTTCTGATGTTGATCTTGTTATTGTTACTCACCCTAATTTTGTTTCACAGGCAAATCAACTCGCTAATTTGCATGAAACACTGGATAATATGAATGTTATTGTTGTTCAACCCGAGGAAATATACAATGAGTTTTCTTCAGGAACGCCTGATGTGACTGCTATTAGGGATTTTGTTAGAATGGTTTACGATAAAGGAACTACAGATGATAATATGCTTAAATATTTATTACTTTTTGGGGATGGTTCTTTTGATAACAGAACTAACTCATCTGAAAACACTAACTTTATCATCACTTATCAGTCTCCTCAATCTTTAAGAGTCACCGAATCTTTTGTTACTGATGATTTTTTTGGTTTGCTGGATTATTTAGAGGGTGGACATGAGGGTATTTTAGATATTGGTATTGGTCGTTTGCCTGTTAAAACCGGTGATGAAGCTTCAGCAGTAGTAAATAAGATATCCAATTACATGACAAACCCTGAGACTTTTGGAGATTGGAGAAATACTGTTTGTTTTATTGGAGACGATGAAGATAGTAATGCACACATGTCCCAGGCAAATCAAATGGCTACAAAAGTTGACACTACATATCAGGTTTATAATGTGAATAAAATTTATCTTGATTCTTACGAGCAGGTATCGACTCCTGTGGGAGATAGGTATCCTGATGTTAATTTGGCTATTGAAAACCAAATGCAAAAAGGTGCTCTAATTATGAATTATACAGGTCATGGAAATGAGGTTGGTTGGGCGCATGAGCAAATACTCTCGATAAGCGACATAAACAATTGGACTAATTTTAATAAACTTCCTCTTTTTCTTACTGCAACTTGTGAGTTTAGCCGTTACGACGATTATGAGAGAACTTCTGGAGGTGAATATGTACTTTTAAATCCAAAAGGAGGGGGTATTGGTCTAATAACCACAACAAGATTGGTTTATTCGTCTCCAAATTTTATCTTCAATAATTATTTTTACGATTTTGTTTTTACTAAGGATGAAAATGGTGATGAAAGGTGTCTTGGCGATTTAATTAGACTTGCAAAAGCAAATACGGGAAGTAGTATTAACAAACGAAATTTTTCCCTGCTTGGTGATCCCGCTTTAAAACTGGCAATACCTAAGGAAGAGGTGGTTACGTTAAAAATAAATGATATTAGTATTTCAGAAGTTCCTGATACAATGAGAGCACTTAGTTTAGTTAAAATATCGGGACAAGTTCAGGATGAAAATGGAAATAAAATAATAAAGAATGGGATTTTGTATACAACTGTTTTCGATAAAGCTCAGCAAGTAAACTCCCTTGGTAATGATACCTATTCAATTTTTTCATTTTTACTACAAAATAGCATTCTTTATAAAGGAAAAGCAAGTATTAATAACGGTGATTTCGAGTTTTCTTTTATTGTTCCTAAGGATATAACATATAATTTAGGGTTTGGAAAGATTTCATATTATGCAACTATTGGTCAAACCGATGCTCATGGGCATAATAGAAATGTAATAATTGGAGGTTCGTCCGAAATACCACTCAATGATGATGAGGGCCCTGAAATTGAACTGTATTTAAATAATGAGGATTTTGTTTTTGGAGGAATGACTGATGAAAACCCAAAACTCATCGCTTATGTTGCAGATTCTAGTGGTATTAATACTGTGGGAAATGGCATTGGGCATGATATTACTGCGGTTTTAGATGATAATACATTTCAGACATATATTTTAAATGAATACTATGAAGCTGATTTAGATAGTTACCAAAGTGGTAAAGTAGATTACAATTTGTCAAATCTTTCTGAAGGACATCATAAAATTAAGTTCAAGGTTTGGGATGTAAATAATAATAGCTCAGAAGATTATATTGAGTTCATTGTTGCCAAATCGGCTCAATTGGTTTTAGAACATGTTTTTAATTATCCTAATCCTTTTACAACAAATACAGATTTTTATTTCGACCACAATCAGCCCAATGCTACTTTAGATGTTATTATTCAGGTGTTTACAGTTTCAGGAAAATTAGTAAAAACGCTTGATACACAAGTTTTCAGCGATGGTTACCGCAGTCAGCCTATTAATTGGGATGGAAGAGATGACTATGGAGACCCAATTGGACGAGGTGTTTATATCTACAGAATAAAAGTGAGAAATGAAGAAGGTAAGGTGGTAGACAAATTTGAAAAATTGGTGATTTTGAACTAGAATCTTTTTGCTCAGTTTATTTGAAAAATGAATTTTTTAGAAGATTTTTGTGTTTTTGCTTAAATTTTATTTTCCCTAAGTAATAAATTTCTTTTATGAGAGTTTATATATTATTATATTTGTCCTTTATTAAAGTTATTTTACATGAATAGAATTCTTGCTTTGTCAATTTTGACACTAACGATAGTCTTCCAATCTTTTGCGCAGAATAGCAGTCTTAATGCAGGGGAGCTTTTTACGGGAGATGTTAACACCATTACAACTGCCGTCCCATTTTTAATGATTGCGCCTGACTCCAGAGCCGGTGCTATGGGCGATGTTGGTGTTGCAACTAGTCCCGACGCTTCTTCTTCTCATTGGAATCCTGCAAAATATGCTTTTGTAGAATCTGATATGAGTCTTTCTATTTCTTACACTCCTTGGTTAAGGCAATTGGTAAATGATATTAATTTAGCCTATGTTTCGGGTTACAAGCGTATGGATAAAAATCAGGTTATTGGTTTCTCTTTGCTTTATTTTTCATTGGGAGATATTACTTTTACTGATAACAATGGAAGCACAATTGGTCAGTTTAAACCAAATGAGTTTTCTATCGATGGTTCATATGCACGAAAATTCAGCGATTATTTATCTGGTAGTATTTCCATGAGGTACATATATAGCAATCTAACGGGTGGTCAGTTTGTTCAGGGAATAGAATCGTATCCAGGTCAATCTGTTTCTGCTGATGTTTCAACTTTTTATACTAGAGAAATACGTATGGGAGATAGGGATGGTAATTTGGCTTTTGGATTAAACATCTCAAATATTGGTCAGAAGATTTCATATACCGAAAATCAGGAAAGAGATTTTATTCCAATAAATCTTAGACTTGGATCAGCGTTGGAAACCGAGTTAGATGAGTATAACCAACTTACAGTAGCTTTCGATATCAATAAACTTCTTGTTCCAACTCCACCTGAATATGATGGGGAAGGAAGATTGCCTGAAAATATTCTTTTTGGAAAAGACCCAAATGTGTCGGTACCGGTTGGTATGTTTCGTTCTTTTAACGATGCCCCGGGTGTTCTTATGTCGGATAGCACTCGCAGTGTTTTTAAGGAAGAAATTAGAGAGTTTACTTATGGTTTAGGCCTTGAATATTGGTACGACAAGCAGTTTGCAATTAGAGGCGGATACTTTTACGAACACGAAACCAAAGGAAATAGGAAATATTTTTCACTTGGTTTAGGTTTGAGACTTAAGGTTTTTGGTTTAGATTTCGCATATCTTATTCCACAAAAACAAAACAACCCTCTTGCTAACACATTGAGATTTAGTTTAATATTCAATTTCGACGGTTTACGTGAAGAGGCTAATGTCAATTAGAGTTGGATTTGGATACGATCTTCATAGATTAGAACCCGGAGAATCACTTATTCTTGGGGGAGTTGAAATTCCACATTATAATGGAACGGTTGCTCATTCCGATGGCGATGTCTTAATTCACGCTCTCTGTGATGCTCTTTTGGGGGCAGCAAATCTCAGGGATATTGGTTTTCATTTTCCTGATACTGATTCAAAATTTAAAAACAGAGAATCTGTACATTTTCTTAAAGAAACCATTAGATTAATTGGAGAAAAAGGCTATTCTTTTGGAAACATGGATGCAACAATTTGTATGGAAAAGCCCAAATTGAAAGATTTTATTCCATTAATGCAAAAATATTTGGCAGAGGCTATTGAAGTTGATTTGGATTCTATTTCAATTAAAGCTACAACCGGAGAGAAGTTAGGTTTTGTTGGAGAGGAGAGGGGTGTAGCTGTACATGTTGTTGTTCTAATAAATTTGAAATAATGTCTGCCGATTTACTTAAAGAGTTCGGAGAAAATTATTTGCTTTATTTTTCCCACGATTCCTGTAGCGTTTGCACTGTGCTTAAACCAAAAGTGGAAGAGATGATTTCGGGGTTATTTCCAAAATTGAATTTTCATTACATAGATATTAAAGATTTTCCCGAACTTGCTGCAAATTATGGTGTTTTTACTGTTCCCGTTGTTTTGGTTTTTTTTGAAAAGAAGGAAGTAATTCGAAAAACACGATCTTTCTCTGTTAAAGAATTACAGGAATCCATTGAAAGATATTACAATTTATTATTCGATTAATCACAATCCAAGTTCATCCGAAATAGGTAACATTGCTGCAATGCTAAGTTCGGCGAATTCATTAATTGAAATTCCAAGTTTTTCACATTCCATTATATTGTCTCTATTTACTGAAGCTGCAAATGATTTTTCCTTCATTCTTTTTACAACCGACTTTGGTTTTACCACAGCCAGTTTTTTTTCGGGATAAACGTAGGTAGTAGCCATAATTAATCCGGTAATTGTTTCGCCGGCCGCCAAAGCGTGATGAAAAGGTTTTGTTCTTGGAATTTCAGTTGCATCTTCATTATGTAGTCTAATGGCTTCAATAATTTCTGAATCAACTGAATATCCTTCAAGCAATTCTTCTGTTTTTAATCCATGAATTTTTGGATCAGCATTTGTAATTTCAACATCAAGATCGTGTAATAAACCTGCTAAGCCCCATTTTTCCTCATCTTCACCCAGTTTTGTTGCAATTCCTCTAAGTACTGCTTCTGAAGCGAGGCAGTGTTTTATCATTTTGTCATTTTTTATATACTTGTAAACCAATTCAAGAGCTTGTTGTCTTTCCATAACTATAGCTTAAATTCTTTAATTTGTTGTTCAGTTAATTTGCAATTTATCCATTCTCCGTCTAATACTGCGTTAAGTTTCTTTTTGTAGAAATTAATGGCAGGCTCGTTCCAGTCTAAAACTTGCCATTGAAGGCGTTTAGCTTCTTTTTCTTTAGCTTTCTTAATAACTTCTTTGAAAAGAATTTCGCCAATTCCGTTTCCTCGGTATTTGTTTTTAACAATTATGTCTTCAAGGTAGAGACACATTCCTTTCCATGTTGAGTAAGAATAAAAGTAAAAGGCCATTCCCAAAACATCCTCACTATTTTCGGCCAGAATAACTTCAAAGATTGGGTTGTTTGAAAAGCCGTCGTTAAGTAATTGCTTTTCAGTTATTGTTACTTCCTGAGGGGCTCTTTCGTATTCGGCAAGTTCTTTAATTAATTCGAGTATTGCCGGAATGTCTGTCTTTTCAGCTTTTCTAATTTTTATTTCCATTTTTTCTGGTTTAGTGAGAATCAATACTGTTCATCATTAGAAACAGGTGGTAAATTGTTTTTTGTATTTCTTCCATATATTCATTTACTGCTTTAACTGAACCCGGAAGTGTGTAAATTATTGATTTGTTAGTTATACCGGCTACTCCACGGCTTAATAGTGCATTGGGTTTTTCCATTCCATATTTTATTCTTATGGCTTCCATTATTCCCGGAATTTCTTTTTCTATGAGAGGTTTTACGGTTTCAATTGTAATATCTCGTGGTCCGATTCCTGTTCCACCGGTGGTAATTATTATATCGTAAGAGTTAGAAATAGATTCTGTTATAAGTTTTTTTAGAATTTCTGCATCGTCAGGAATAATTACATTTTCAATTTGTGAAAGGTATTTTTTGTCGTTGAAGAATTTATTTAGAATTTCGGTAATTCTGGGCCCCGACAAATCCTGATATTCTCCGGAAAAAGCCCTGTCGCTTAATGTAATTATTTTTGCTTTGAAAATTTTTGGTGAATAATACAAAATATCTCCGGCTTTTAAAAATCCTTCTTTTTTTACTCTTGCAAAAATTCCTTCTTTGGGCATTACGCAATTTCCAACTTCACGATAAATCGCACAAGAATCACCATGGCATTTCTTGCCAATTTGAGTTACTTCAAGCTCAATATTTTCGTTATAAAACTTGTCGAATGGAAGTGTTTCATATAATAGAATTCCTTCGGTTGTAATGTTTTCGGCAAATTCTCCATAATTAATCTTTCTTCCTGCAAGAACAGCAAATTTATCGAAGCTTTCTTGGCCAAGTAAACTAATTTGCCTGTGCCATGAGCCGGAATGAGCATCTTCGGGAATTCCTTTTTTGGTTAGATTAATAGTATTTACGGGTTTTTTAACTGTACCTTTTTTTTCTGAAATATTTACAGAAACTATCTTAATTTGTTTCTTCATCTTTTCAAACTTTTATTCGTCTAATTTTTGTTTTCCGGTGAGTTTGATATCTTTGATTATCATTGATTTATCAACTGCCTTGCACATGTCGTAAATGGTTAGAAGAGCAATATTTACCGCTGTAAGTGCTTCCATTTCAATGCCGGTTTGACCAATGCATTTGGCCATTGAGCTTACTTTAATTCCATTATCTAGAATTTGGGTTGTGAGTTTTACCGAGGTTATTTGAAGCGGATGACACAAAGGAATAAGTTCGGAAGTCTTTTTTGCTCCCTGAATACCGGCAATTTCGGCAACTGTAAGCACATCGCCTTTTTTCATTTTATTTTCTTTAATAAGCTCAATAGTTTTTTCTGAAAGTAAAATATAACCCTCGGCTGTTGCAATTCTTGTTTGATGGGGTTTATGACCAACATCAACCATTAATGCTTTTCCTTTTTCGTCTACATGACTTAGTTTGTTTACCATGTTAACCTCCAATGTTATAGAATTTATGATTGAAGCTGGATGTTCCACATTTTGGTTTATTTTCAACAGCTTTTAATATGGCATTTTTAATTCCTAATTCTCTAATGTTGAATGCAATATCGCTAAAAAGACAAGGCATAATAAAGCCATTGGCACTTAATCGTAAGCGGTTACAAGTTTTGCAGTTTCCACCCTCGCCTCCTTCAACCACAGAAAACGAACCTTTGTCAAGTTCCATAAGATGTATGTATCTGATATCCAGTCCGTTTTTATGACAAAATTCGGCAACTTCCATTGCGTCTTTTTCTTTTGGACTTTCTTTAATTACGCAGTTTATTTTTACCGGCATTAATCCTGCTTTTTTTGCTGCTTTTATTCCGTTAAGAACTTTTTGAATGTCGCCGCCACGGGTTATTTGTTTAAAGGTTTCGGGGTTAAGAGTATCCAGACTAATATTTATTCGGTTTAACCCTGCATTTGCTAATTTTTCGGCAAAATCTTCAAGAAGAATTCCGTTAGTTGTCATTCCGAAATCTTTAATACCTTGAATTTTAGAAATTTCTTGCACTAAATTAACAATACCTTTTCTAACCAAAGGCTCTCCACCTGTAATGCGAATTTTGTCAATTCCCAAATTTACAGCGATTTGAATAACCTCAATAATTTCTTCGAAACTTAAAATATCGTTGTGGGAAATAAGTTTAATACCTTCTTCAGGCATGCAATAAACACATCTTAGATTGCATCTGTCGGTTACTGAAACTCTCAGGTAATTAATTTTTCGATTAAATTGGTCGTACATAAACTCTTTCTCCTTGTTCAATGCAGTTTTTTCCTAACTCGATGCGGCAAATTGCGTTAGCGGGACCAAGGCCGTTAATATGGGCAGAGCCGTTGTAATCGAGAGTTTCCACAAATCCTTCTGAATTAATAATAACCGGAAACCAAGATTCTCTTTCGCTTCGTTTTCTTTCGTAGCGATTTTTCATTGGAAGGAATAATTCGGGTAAGGCAGAATTGCACCCCATCATTTTATAAATTAGAGGTTTAACCAATAATTCGAATTGCACGAAAGAAGAAACAGGATTACCGGGAAGTCCAAAAATAGAGGCTTTTTTGTGAATTCCAAAAGTTGTTGGTTTACCCGGTTGAACAGCAATTTTGTCGAAAAGAATTTCTACACCTGCTTTTTGCATAATTTTGGGAACAAAATCGAAATCGCCCATAGAAACCCCTCCTGTAAGAAGAAGCAGGTCGGTTTCTTCTAATCCTTTCTTTATTTTCTGGTAAGTATCTTCTTCAGAATCTATTGCAATTCCCAAATAGTTTGGAATAGCGGCTAAAGATTTTACCTGAGAGATAAGCTGATAAGCGTTAGAGTTTCTTATTTGTGATTGATTTGGAACATTTCCGGGCTCAACAATTTCGCTACCGGTAGCAATTATTCCTATTTTAGGCTTTTTAGCAACAAGAACTTTTGTTTTTCCAACAGAAGCCATTATGGCAATATGTTGTGGTCTAATAAGCGTTCCTTTTGACAAAACCTTCTGATTTTCAGTAATATCTTCGCCTAAATAGCAAATATTGTCTTTAGTTTTGTCTTTTAGAAATAATATATTGCCGTTGTTTAGGATTTTGGTATCCTCTACCATAATAACGCAGTCAGCACCTTCAGGAATTGGAGCTCCTGTCATTATTTTGGAGCATTGATTTACACCTACTGTTTTTTTGGGTATTTTTCCTGCAGGAATAGTCTCAATTAATTCTAATTCATTATTAATATCCAACATTCTGCATGCAAAGCCATCCATTGCCGATTTGTTAAACGGAGGCATATTAATATCGGAGAATACATCTTCAGCTAAAACTCTGTGAAGAGAATCAACGAAGTTAATAATTTCTGAATCAACGGAATAGTCTTTTTTTAAAACGATATTTAGAGCTTCCTGAATAGAAATCATAGAAAATAATTTATTGGTTTATCGTTTTTTTGTTTGTTGCATTCTCTTTTTTTGAGCTTCTTCTAATCTTTCTGCCCATTTTGATTTCTTAACGGGTTTCTTTTTTGCAGCTTCTAATTTTGAGAGAATTTTTTCATCGTTAATAATAAACTTTCTAATAATGAACATCTGGCCGAAGGTAATAAGGTTTGCCAATAGGTAATAGTAACTTAAACCTGAAGCATAGCTGTTAAGGAAGAAAAGGAACATTATTGGGAAAATGTACATCATAACCTTCATTCCGGGCATTTGCTGACCTGAGGTCATTTGAGAGTTCATTCTTGTGTAAATTATTGTACTAATGGTCATTAACAGTGTAAACAAGCTAACATGGTCGCCATAGAAAGGAATGGAAAAAGGCAAACTTGCAACAGAATCGAAGGCTGAAAGGTCGTCGGCCCAAAGGAAAGGTTGCTGACGAAGTTCGAAAGAAGCAGGGAAGAAACGGAAAAGTGCAATAAGAATTGGCATTTGAACAAGCATTGGCAGACAGCCGCCTAAAGGACTAACACCAACTTTTCTGTAGAAAGCCATAGTAGCTTGTTGACGTTCCTGCATTTTTTCCTTAGGGATTTTTGCAATGGCTTCATCGAGTTGAGGTTTAATTACTCTCATTTTTGCTGTTGAAATATATGATCTGTATGTAAGAGGAAACAGAACAAGTTTTAGTAGCAGAGTAAGAATTAGAATTATTAGACCATAATTTACAATAGAACCTTCCAAAAAGTTGAAAACCGGAATTACAATGTATTGGTTAATCCAACCCAAAAAGCCCCATCCCAAAGGAATCATTTCAGTAAATTGATATTCTTCGCCTTGAGCTCTAAGAATATTGAATTTGTTTGGGCCAAAATAGAATTTCATGCCAACTGATTTGCTTTCCTGATCGAAAGGAGGAACGGTAATGTTGGCTTCCATAATCTTCAGGTATTCCTGTTTTGGGTCATCCAGCTTTTTTTGAATTACCTTGGCATCGGGAAAATGTTGGTCAGCAATAATAATTGAGCTAAAAAACTGATGTTTAAACGATATCCATTTTACGGCAGCATTCAGAACCTCTTCACCATCGCTCATTTCGGAAAGATAATCAACATTTTCATCTTCAAGGTAGTAAACGCCGGTAAAATTATTCTCGTTTAGATATCCTTTTTCCAAAGCCGGTAGTTTATGTTTCCAATGGATTAAGGCAGGCGATTGATTAGAAGTAAGATCCGGCAAGCCCTGTGACTTAATGCTGTAATTTAGCATATAGCCATCTTCGGGAAGTTCGTAAACAAATTCAAGGTAAACTGTTTTGAGAGTATCGAAGTAAAGGAACATTGATAATTCGGAACCATTTTCTGTTTTTTGTATTCCATTGGTTTCAAAATACTTATCTTCGGTATTAAAAAGTTTTCTATTTAAGTAAAATTGCAAATCGAAAATATTTGAATCTCCTTGAAAAAGGAATAATTCTCTATTTTCGAATTTTGAGTGTTTAAGGTATTCTTTAAGCATTACCGACTCAATTTTACCGCCTCTGTTAATTATGGCGGCTTGCATTTTGTTATTTTCAAGAATAAAAGTGTCTATTTCTTGAGATTTTGTTGTTTGGTCGATAGCAAGTGCAGTTGCGCCGGAATCTAAAACTACGGGAAGACCATTATCAATAACTTTGGTAGTATCGGAAGCATTGTTAACACCAATTAGGTTATCGGTTAATATTTCATTTTTCATTATTGAATCTACCTGATATTGCAGGCGTTCAATTTTCTTTATAACAACAGGAATGTCTGTATCTTTTTTGTTGGCTGCACCGGCTTTTAAATATTGAGTTTTAGCCATTTCATATTTCTTAAAAGCATCGGGTAGTTGAATGGCAACAACATTTTTAAGGCTGTCGGATTTTACTGTATCTTTTTTAGAAAGTTCGAAATTGTCCATACCTTTCTGATACATATTGTTTGCAATAACTAAAACACTATCAGCTTGTTTTTTATGCAAAGTGTAAATTTTTTCATTTTGTTTTTCAACGAGTTGATTATTATAGAACATGTAACCAACAAAGAGAGCACCAATCAGCACTAATCCTATTACTGAATTTCTATCCATTTCTTAAGTTTTTCTTTTATAATGATTATTTATTAATAGTACTTTTTACAAATTCAACAAAAATTGGGTGAGGTTTAATAACTCTGGAGCTGTATTCGGGATGAAATTGAACACCAACAAACCATTTGTGTTCAGGAATTTCAACTATTTCCACAAGGCCTGTTTCAGGATTTAGTCCTGTAGCTTTCATTCCGGCTTTTTCGAAGTCATCGAAATAGGCGTTATTAAACTCATATCTATGTCTGTGTCTTTCAACAATTAGGTTCTTTTTGTATGCTTTGTATGCATTAGTTCCTTTCTTTACTACACAATCGTATCCTCCAAGTCGCATAGTTCCTCCTTTTTCGGTAACGCCTTTTTGTTCTTCCATAAGGTCTATTACCGGGAAAGGTGTTGTGCGGTTCATTTCAGAGGAGTGTGCTTCATCCATTTTCAAGACATTTCTAGCAAATTCTATTACGGCGCATTGCATACCAAGGCAAATTCCCAGAAATGGAATATTATTTTCTCGTGCAAATTTTGCTGCCAGTATTTTTCCTTCTATTCCTCTATGTCCAAAACCGGGAGCGATAATAATACCATTTAGACCTTTAAGAGCAGATTCGTAGTTTTCGTTCTTAATATTTTCTGAATGAATAAGTTTTAGGTCAATTTCACATTCGTTTGCAGCTCCGGCATGTACGAATGATTCAATAATTGATTTGTATGCGTCGGCAAGTTCAACATATTTTCCAACAAGCCCTATGGTGGTTTTGTACTTTGGATTTTTAAATCTTCTAAGAAACTCTTTCCATGGTTCAAGAGCAGGGGTTTCTTTAACGGGAAGGCCTAGTTTTTTGAGTACAATTTCGTCGAGTTTTTCTTCCTGCATTAAAAGAGGAACTTCATAAATTGTATTAACATCAATTGATTGAATCACTGATTCTTGTTCAACATTGCAGAATAGAGCAACTTTTTTCTTAATATCTTTAGTTAGTTTGTGCTCAGTTCTAAGAACTAGAACATCGGGTTGAACTCCGTTTTCCAGAAGCATTTTAACGGAGTGTTGAGTTGGTTTTGTTTTTAGTTCTCCGGCAGCCTTAAGATAAGGAACCAAAGTAAGATGAATTGTAAGAACATTTTTTCCCATTTCCCAACGAAGCTGACGAAGAGCTTCAATGTAGGGGAGAGATTCTATATCGCCCACAGTTCCTCCAATTTCAGTAATTACAACATCGAACTTACTTTTAGAGCCCAAAAGCTTAATACAACGTTTAATTTCATCGGTAATATGAGGGATAATTTGTACGGTTTTGCCGAGGAAATCGCCTCTTCTTTCCTTGTTAATTACATTCTGATAAATTCTACCGGTAGTAACATTATTAGATTGAGAGGTTGTAATATCTAGAAATCTTTCGTAATGCCCAAGATCCAAATCGGTTTCGGCACCGTCTTCTGTAACGTAACATTCGCCATGTTCGTAAGGATTTAGGGTTCCCGGATCTATGTTAATATATGGATCGAGTTTTTGAATAGTAACTTTATAGCCTCTTGCCTGAAGCAGTTTTGCTAAGGAAGCTGAAATAATTCCTTTTCCAAGGGAAGAAGTTACCCCACCTGTTACGAATATGTACTTTGTTGACGCCATAATTATTATTTAAACTTCTGATTTAAAGCTTGTAAACTATATTTTTTTTAAATCGTTCAATTTTTTTAGAAACTATAATTAATTCCAATACTTGGCATAAAAGGTAATTGATCTACTCTTTCATGTTTAATTCTGTCGAAATAGAAAATGTTATTTCTATTGTAAAGATTAGTAATTCCGAAATTTATTTCCATTTTTGATCTAACTGTAAATTCAATAGTTTTTTTCACAGAAATATCGAGACGGTGATAGTAAGGAAGACGGCCTCCATTTAAGTCGGCATAAACAATACCTAAGCTGCCATTTGAATTTGTATAATCTGTGCTAATACCATCTGTAAAAGGGGCTTGTTCGTAAAAACCTTGAGTTTGGGTAAATGGAAATCCGGATCCCAGGTTCCATCTAACATTAGCGTCCCAATTAAGGTTTTTACCAAAATTATAAGAACCAACAAGGTTTACGTTATGTCTTCGGTCGTAATGAGGCAAATATTCTGCAACACCATCGTAGCGGGTAACATATCCCAAAGAGTAAACAGCCCATAAATAGGCTCTTTTTTTTGTATATTTAACAAGAATGTCAATTCCATAAGCATCACCATTTTCAATAATGAAGTCTTTTTTCAGATAATCCGGTTTTTCCCAGTTTGATGGTATATCGTCGTAAATTTTGTTTCTATTGATGTTTGTAAGTTGTACATTTTGTTTGTAATAGCCTTCAATATTAA
The DNA here is from genome assembly GCA_016936815.1 of Bacteroidales bacterium. Taxonomy (GTDB): domain Bacteria; phylum Bacteroidota; class Bacteroidia; order Bacteroidales; family GWF2-38-335; genus GWF2-38-335. The sequence goes on along the minus strand of JAFGXD010000172.1, from coordinate 24,938 downwards.
TTAGCCATTCTTCGGTAGCGTCCACTTCGAATCCAAAAACTAAATGTCGAGATTTTTGCAATTTTGTATTAACTTCTTTGCCATCGAAGGTTGTTTGTAGATTGTCGGGACCTGAAAGGAATCCGTAGAAAAGGTTTACAACATCGCGGTCGGAGTTGGCAGAAATTAGGTTTTGGGAGTATAATCCGGCAGCAAGTTTTATTCTAAAAAAGTCGGTTGCATTATATTTCATGCCTAATCGGGGTTCAGGGGATATTTCGGATAGAGAAGCGTAATATTGGATTCTTAATCCGGGTTCGAATAGAAATTTTTTATTGAAAGATTGTTTATACTTTAGGTATCCGCTTAATTCGGTTGTGTTTTGATTATCGGAAATTTTTCTTCCCACCGAGCTATAAAACTGGTAATCTGTTTTGTAGCCATAAGTTTCAATTCCGTAATCGAATTCGTTGGGGCCAAAGAAATAAACAAATCCAAGGCCGAAATTAAACCCGTTGATATGTGAAAATCTAGGAAGTAAATCAACTTCTTGAAGTTTAATTTCATAGTCGGAATAAGAAGCATTTATTTTCATAAGCACCGAAGACCCTGATGGAACAAGCACGACGTTAGTACCGAATCCGTATGTATTCCAGTTTAAATCGCTAACAGCTCTGTAATTAACCTTATCGCTAAAACGGAATCCAAAAAAATTCACTTTACTTCCGTTAGAACTATTAAGTGAAAGTTTTCCATAAAGGTCGGTAAAATTGAATGGAAGTCCTGCTGTGTCGATGTATTTGTAGAGGAGTTTTGAAGTTTCTTCCAAATATGAATTTTTTGCAGATAGAATAAATGATGAACTTCCACTGAAAAGTGTTTCGCTTTTTTTCAAAGGTCCTTCCAATAGAATTTTAGAACCAAAAGTGGATGTTGAAAGCTTTCCGCCTAATCTATTTTTGTTACCATCGCGAGTAGAAATGTCCATTATTGAAGATATTCTTCCTCCATATTCGGCATTAAAACCTCCTGTATAAACATCGGTATTTCTAATAATATCGCTATCGAAAACAGAGAAAAAGCCAATGGAATGGAATGGATTATAAATTATCATACCATCAAGCAAGACTTTATTCTGAATAGGGCTTCCTCCTCTAATGTAGAGCTGACCTCCTTGATCTCCGGTAAATACAACTCCAGGAACAATTTGCATATACTGAGCAAGATCGGGTTCGTTACCAATTGAAGGAAGTTTTGACATTTGTTTTGGAGTAATTTTTACAACTGAAGCCTTAACTTGCCGTTTCATTTCTTGGCGCTCTGCAGATATTGTAACCTGACTAAGTGCCTGGGAGCCTTTTGTTAGATAGAGTTGTTGTGTTAGAATTTCGTTTGGCTTTACACCAATTTTAACAGAGAGTTTTTCGTATTCGAGGTTTGAAACAACAATAGTGTAGGATCCTGGAGGAACATTGCTAATATTGAAGTACCCTATGTCGTCTGTTGCTGCACCTCTTGTAGTACCTTCGAGATAAACATTTGTAAAAAGTACAGGTTCACCGGTAGCTTTCTCGTAAACAAAACCGCGAATTGTAGCATTTTGAGCTTGAATAAAAAATGGGGATAAAAATAAAGTTAACGTTAGTGCAATTGTTGTTAATTTGTTCATTTAGTAAGTTTTAGATTTAAAAATAAGTGGTTAACGTTATTTTTACAGGGCAAATCAACTTAAATAATTTCTTTACGGGCTTCTTCAAGAATGCTTTTTAGAGTCTGAATATTTTTTGCATTGAATTCATAATTTGCGTTTAGGAATTCTGATATTTTTGTAAAATGAGATTTTACTTTGGTAATATATTCATCGCCTTCAAAAAGTTCCATTATTTCCTTAATTTTTTCCAATTTAGATTTTTGCTGAGCAAGGAAGGAGTTCAACTCTTCGTTTGCTTCTTTGTAGTTTGCAACGGCTAAATATAATCCTTCGTACCATCCTCCTGCAATTACTAATACCGACATTTCTAGTTGTTCGTTGCTTTTAAGCATTTGAGAAGCATTATCGTAGGCATCAATAATTAACATAGAAAGTTGATCTTTATTGTCGATATTTTCCTGATAAGCTGCAATTAATTCTTCGTCGAATGCCATTGGAACATTAACCTCTTCAGCAATAGTTTTTGAAGTGCTAAGGTAAGTCATAGCGTCGGAGGCTTTGTTGTTGCAAATGGAATAGTTTAGGTCGGCACCATAAACGCCTAAAACAAAAGCTTTTGTGTTGCTTGAGGTATAAGATTCAAGTTTGGAAACGGGGTTCATATACACAGAATTATAAACAAATCCTGTTTCATTTAGTATTTTAAAGATATCGGTTGGGAAGAAATCGTTAAGAATAAATAATTCCAGTTTTCCAACTAGAACTTCTTCTGGAGAAATCTCATCTTTAACAACAGTGTCGGTTCTTGTTTGAAGATTTTTGTCGTCTTTTTTTTCTGATTCGCCGCAGGAAACAACAATTAGTGCGAATGCTGAAATAATTGCAATGCTAAGAGCTTTTTTCATCGTTGTAGGTTTTTTATTATTTATTTAAATCGTTAATAATTCTAATTTTTTGTTGAAGAGCTTTAATAAGCTTCTTGTTGGTTTCAATTTTTTGTTCGAAATCCTTTTTCAGTTCTTCTGATTTTTTGGAATTTGAGAAGAATCCTATATTATTTTCCAGGGTCATAATGTCTGATTGAAGTGTTTGAAGTTTAGTTTCCAAACGGTTTCTTTCGAGTTGAAGTTTATTGTCTGCGCCACCTTGAGCTTGATAAGACTCCATTTTTAATTTGAATCTTATAATACTTAATCTGTCTTCATCCATTTCCATTTTTCCGAAAACTTCATTCAGAGCATCGCGGTAAAGGTTATGGATTTCTTCTTTTTTGTCGAAAGGAACATGACCAATTTCGCTATATTGTTTTTGAAGTTCCTGAAGGTCAGAAAGGTTTTTCTTATTGTCGTCGGAAAGTTGATAATTTTTTATTTTTTCAACTATTTCTTTTTTCAGGTTTAGATTGTCATCATATACTTTATCTATATTTCCAAAGAAATCTGTTTTTTTGTTAAAGAATTCATCACAGGCAGCTCTAAATCTTTTCCAAATTGCGTCGGAATTTTTTCTGGGTACGGGACCAACTTCTTTCCATTTTTTCTGAAGGGCAATAAGTTCTTTAGTAGTATTTTTCCAATCGTTGCTATCTTTAAGAGCTTCTGCCTGTTCGCATATTCCGGTTTTAATAAGTAAGTTTTGTTCTTCGTCACCTTTTCTTACCTCATAAAAAGCTCTTTTTTGTTTAAAGAATTCGTCGCAAGCTTTTTTGAATCTCTGAAAAATTTCGGTATTATTCTTTTTTGGAACAGAGCCTATTGTTTTCCAAAGTTTTTGTGCTTCAATAATTTCTGCAGTTTTCTTTTCCCAGTCTTTGTGACTTGCAATTTCGTTAGCAATAATTTCTTCAATTTTTTCACAAATAATAGTTTTCGATTCCAGATTATTTTGTTGTTCAGCTCTTAGTCCTTCGAAATAATCTTGATGTTTTTTGTTTATTTTGGCTGTGGCTTGTTTAAATCTTTCCCATATTTCTTCTCGTTTTTCTCTATCAACCGGGCCAACTTCTCTCCATTGTTCGTGAAGTTCTTGAAGGGTTTTAAAAGCCTTGGTAATCATTGGCTCAAGCATAAGCGCTTCGGCTTTTTCACAAAGTCCAATTTTTGCTTCAAAGTTTTTTCTGAAGTCTAAATCTCTTAATTCCTTGTTAATTTTAACAAAATCGTAAAATTTTTCAATTGTATGATTGTATGTGTGCCATAATTTTGTTGATTCTGTTGTAGGTACTTCTCCAATGCTTCTCCATTGTTCTTGCAGTGAATGAAAGTCCTGAAAGGTTTTATTTAAAGACTCTGTTCCATTAATTAGGTCGTTTATTTTGTCTATAATTTCATATTTAGTTTTGAGGTTGTCTTCTTTATTTTTTTCTTGATTTTCTTCAAAGAGTTTTCTCAAATCCTGATAACGTTCCAAATATGAATTAAATTTTTCTTCAAGTTCATCTTTTTCGGGTTCGTAAACAGCCAAATCTCCTCCGGATAGTGCATATTCTTTTCGCTCTGCATCTTTTTTCTGTTTTGTAATTCCGAAAAAGGAATCTTTTATGGCCTTAATGGAAGACTTTGCTTCATTAATATCCATGTTTTCAATAACATCCTGAAGTTTTGCAAGCAAGTCTTCTCTAGAATGTTCGTTGCCTTCAACCGGGAGTTCTTCATCTTCAATGTTTTCCAAATCGTTTTCAGATTCTTCTTCCGATAATTGCGGTATTTCCAAAATATTTTCTTCAAAAGATAAGACCTCCTTAGAAGTCGTTTCTTCATTAAGTTGGTCAATAACAATGTCTTTATCAGTTTCATTGGGTAATTCCTGAGCTGAATTCACCTCTTCACCAAGGGTGTTTTTTTGTTCTTTGTCTTCCATAATCAAATCAAAAGCACTTAATTTCCTGAAATTTAGATATCAATATCACAAGTTTTTAAAAACCACGAAATTACTTAATTCCGTATTAAACCTCAAAGTTTAATGAGAATATTTTACTAAAAAAATGTGATTTTTATATAATAAGCTATATTTTTGAGCACAAAAAGCAAGAAAATGAGGTTCGACATACTTACTGTGCATCCGGAATTGTTGGAAAGTCCTTTCAATTATTCAATAATTAAAAGAGCTGTTGAAAAGGGAATTGCTGAAATAGGCATATTGAATATTAGGGATTTTTCGAAAGATAAGCATAAGAAAACCGACGATTATGCTTTTGGAGGGGGAGCAGGAATGGTAATGACCATTCAGCCGATTGCCGATGCTGTTGAGCATTTGTTGGAGCAAAGGAATTACGATGAAATTATTTATTTAACTCCGGATGGAATTCAATTCAATCAAGGCATTGCAAATAATCTTAGTACAAAAAGGAATTTAATGTTAATTTGTGGTCATTATAAGGGAATTGACCAAAGAATTCGAGATAAATATGTAAGTATGGAAATTTCTATTGGAGATTATGTGCTTACAGGTGGCGAACTTGCTGCTGCAGTTGTTGTTGATAGTGTTGTAAGAATTATTCCCGGAGCTATTTCCGATGAAACTTCTGCATTGTCGGATTCTTTTCAGGATAATCTATTATCTGCACCTGTTTATTCAAGGCCTTCTGAGTTTAAAGGAATGAAAGTCCCTGAAATTTTGCTTTCCGGAAATACTGCTGCAATTGAAAAATGGAGGATGGAGGAATCTTTGCGTAGAACAAAGGAAAGAAGACCTGATTTGCTTTAGGTATTAAATCAGAAAAGTACCACCCACATTGGATGGCACTTTTCATCTAACCCCTAAACAAATATGAAACTACGAAATACTAAGTAGTCGTTTAACAATGTCGGCAATAAGCTTGCCGTCGGCTTTACCTGCTAGATTTTTTGATGCAATACCCATTACTTTTCCCATATCTTTTGGTTCGGATGCTCCGGTTTGGGCAATAATGGTTTTTAGTTCAGCTTCAATTTCAGTTTCAGATAATTGTTTTGGCAAGAATTCAGAAATTACTGAGGCTTCGAAATTTTCTTTGTCGGCAAGTTCCGGTCTGTTATTGGCTTTGTATAATTCTGCAGATTCTTTTCTTTGTTTTACCAACTTCTGTAAAATTGCCATTTCCTGAGCCTCGGATATTTCTTCACTGCCACCTTTTTCAGTTTTGGTTATAATAATAGCTGCTTTAACAGCCCTAAGAGCCTCAAGTTTTTCCTTGTCTTTTGCCTTCATGGCTTCTTTGAGGCTGGCCATTATTTTTTCTTCTAATTTCATTTTATTAATTTTTTTGTAATTAGTCAACTTTATCGTGAAGATATGGGTTATTTGGACTTAGTTTTATGCCTTCCTCATCTTCTGAAAGAGTGTATCTCGAAATTTCGCCTTGATGAATAGTTCCCGAGTCTTCAAGTGGGATGTTTTTTCTTTTGTAAGCCGGAATATTTTCCAGATTTGTAATTTCGTCAGCGTCATCTATTTCGCTTAATTTCTTGGGAATAGGAGGAGGAGTGCTCCTGTTAAGATTGTTGTATCTTTCTTCGGCTTTTTCACGATTATCGGCTTCTTTTTTGGAATTATAATATTCGTTAAACGATTCGTGTTGTGAATTTTCTTTATTTTCGGGGAAAAAGTTAAAAGTTTTCTGTGATGAATTGCTTACACTGCTTTCTTTCCTAAATTCAAAAGTGTTTGGTTTTTCTCCCAAACGAATTATTTCTTTTTTCTGCTCTGTTTTGGCCATCATTTCATGAATGCTGTTTGTTCCAAAACCTGTAGCGATAATTGTCACACTAATTTTTTCTCCAAGAGATTCGTCGGTTCCATTGCCCCAAATAATATCGGCATTTGATCCGGCTGCATTTTGAACGAAATCGGTAATTTGACCAATTTCATCCATAGTAACTTCGTTAACACCGGAAGTAATGTTTAGAAGAATATTTCTTGCTCCGGTAATATCGTTGTTATTTAGTAAGGGCGATGTAAGAGCTTCCTGAATTGCAGTAATAGCTCTATTTTCGCCTTCAGCACTTGCGGCACCCATAATGGAAACTCCTGAACCATGCATAACGGTGAAAACATCGGCAAAGTCAACATTTATATATCCATGAACTGTTATTATTTCTGCTATACCTTTTGCTGCGGTTGTAAGTACATTATCGGCTTTAGAGAATGCTTCAGTAAGTTTAAGGTCACCGTAAATTTCCCTTAACTTCTCGTTATTAATAACTAAAAGAGAATCAACATGTTCCTTAAGTTGTGAAATACCTTCCAGAGCTTGGTTTATTCTTCTTGAACCTTCGAAACGGAAAGGAATTGTTACAATACCAACTGTAAGGATGTCTAATTCTCTGGCTGCTTGGGCAATTACCGGTGCTGCACCTGTACCTGTTCCACCACCCATACCGGCAGTAATAAAGACCATTTTAGTATTATCGGAAAGCATTTCTTTCACTTCCTGAATACTTTCAATAGCAGCTTCTCTGCCTTGTTCAGGTTTATTTCCGGCTCCACGACCTTCGGTTAAAGTAGAGCCAAGTTGAACCTTAATTGGTACGGGGCTAGTTTCCAGAGCTTGGGCATCTGTATTGCAAATAATAAAACTTACATCTTTAATGCCTTGTTTGTACATGTGATTGACGGCATTACCGCCACCTCCACCCACTCCAATAACTTTAATTATTGAGTTTTCGCGGGTTGGAACTACGAAATCCATTAAATCTTCTGTCATAATTTATTGAGTTTGGGGTTAGACATATTATTTTATTCCATTTTAACATCTTCATCTTTTTCAAACATAGTGTCTGAAATTTGTTTGAATCTTTCAAATAATCCGAAACCTTTTTTCACCTTTTTTGGTTCTACTTCTTTGGGTTTTTCTATTTCCGGATTTTTAGCATCAGGGGATTTGTAATCATGTTTCTTGCCTTTAGATAATTCTTCAAGACCTCTTAAAACTAACCCAACACTTGTTGCATACATAGGTTGATTAATTTCTGAAATTACTTCAGAGCTAAGATATTCATTAGGGTAACCAATTCTTACATCCATTCCCGTTTTAAAAGCAATTAGCTGCGGTAAATACTTAAGCATTGCCCCGCCACCAGTAATAACAATTCCTCCGCCTAATTTGTCGGCAATATTTGAGGATTCTATTTCAAAGAAAATAGCATCAATAATTTCTTCCATTCTAGCTTGAATAATATTTGCAAGATTTACAAAAGAAATTTCTTTAGGATCACGTCCTTTAAGACCCGGTATGGTAATGTATTTGTTTTCTTGTTCGTAATCGGCCAATGCAGAACCGTAGTTTACTTTAAGTTTTTCTGCAATATTTTCCAAGATTCCACAACCTTCTTTAATATCGGTAGTTACTACATTGCCGCCGAAAGGGATAACCGCTGTGTGGTGAATAATTCCTTCGTAAAAAACGGCAATATCAGTAGTTCCACCACCAATGTCGACAAGGGCAACGCCCAGTTCTTTTTCTTCTTCGCTTAAAACTGCGTCGGATGAAGCCAGAGGTTCAAGAATTAATTCAAAAACATTTAGATTTACTCTGTTTACACATTTTTTAATATTATTGGCTGAAGCAATCTGACCAAGCACAATATGGAAATTTCCTTCAAGTCTTTTTCCTGAAATTCCAACAGGATTTTTTACACCAACTTCTTTGTCAACAATATAGCTTTGTGGAATAACATGTAGGATTTCTTCTCCTGGTTCGGTAGGAATTCTAAACATATCTTCAATAAGTCTATCAACATCGGCCTGTGTAATTTCATCGTCATAAGAAAAAGTGTCGATGTACCTTCTGTTTTGAATACTTTTGATGTGTTGTCCGGCAATACCAACAAAAACGTCTTTCATTTTTATTCCGGCCATTTCTTCTGCTTGGTTTACAGCAGATTGAATTGCGGTAATTGTGTCTTCAATATTAAGAACAACACCACGTTTGACTCCTTTTGACGGGGATTTTCCCATACCAAGAATTTCAATTTTCCCGGCTTCGTCTTTTTTTCCGACTATGGCAACAATCTTTGTTGTTCCTATGTCGATTGCTGATACTATTTGTTCATTGTAGTTCATAAATGTTTAGTTTTTTGTGCAGACTATTTGGTTTTTGTATTTGAGGTTAATAGATTTATATCTGTTCCAACCCTTTTGAGGTAATCCTTTTTTATACAATAATTCCAATTTTTGGAACTTTTCGTAATAATTATCTGAATTTCCAAAGATTATTACATGCATACCGATTCTTGGAATAAGTTCGAATTCTCCCTTTTTTGTTACAAATATTTGCTCAATTTGTGCTTTCCAGAAAGGAGATTTATTAATAAAATCGGCAATAATGTACAATTCAGTAATTATATTATTTTCTTCTTTTTTTATTTCTGAAATGTTTTTGTTATTAAGGCTTTTGTGAAGTTGGTCTATTTCTCCGTTTGCAACAAGCACATGTGCAGTATAGTTTTTGGAAAGGGGCATTATTTCTCCACTTTCATCAATATAGAAGCTTTCGTTTGCAGAATTAATAATTCTTAAAATAGGATTTCTTTGAACAATTTCAACAGTTAATTTGCCATCTATGTTTGTGTAAACTTGAGCAGATTTTATTGAGGGAATTTCTTCAATTAGTTTTTCAAGTTTGTTAACATCTAGTTCGTAAATATTTTGATTAATTATTTGTATTCCCTTTTTACCGAATAATTCAATTATGTCTTTGCTTTCAACGAAGAGATGCTTAGTGTTATCCTTTACTTTCACAATTATTTCCTGACATTTTATCTGTGAAGATTTAATTGAAGAAAAGCTTAGAGAAAGTAGAGTATATCCCGAAACTAAAAGCCAAAATAATATTATTCTGAATTTATTCATATTTTTTCTCCAGCATTTCTTTAATAGGTTTTACAAGTTTGTCGATATCTCCAGCACCCATAGTTATTATAATTTCAATGTTTTTATTTTGGAGAATATTAACAAGTTCAGTCATTTCACAAATTTGTTTTTCTTTGCATGTTATATTCTTAAGTAATAATTCAGAGTTAATACCTTCAATTGGTTTTTCTCTTGCCGGATAGATTGGCAGAAGAATAGTTTCATTGGCAATGCTTAAGGCACTTGAAAATTCGTTGGCAAAGTCTCTAGTTCTTGTAAACAAGTGAGGTTGAAAAACAGCTGTAATTTTTTTATTTGGAAATAGTTCTTTAACTGAATTTAGGCATGCTTTAATTTCTTCCGGATGATGTGCATAATCGTCGATAAAAACAATTTTTTCATTTCTTAGTTGAAAATCGAATCGTCTAACAACACCTTTAAACGTTGCAAGGCCTAACCGTAATTCACTTTCTGAAATTTCTGAAATTATTGCTGCTGCTGATGCTGCGACTGCATTTTCGAGGTTAAATCGTCCGGGAAGTCCTAATACCAGATTGTTAATTGTTTTTTCGGGACTTACTAGAGAAAATTTGTAAAATCCGTCTATAACACGCAAATCTTTGATGTGAAAATCTGCTAGTTCGGATTTAATAGAATAAGTGAATTTTTTTATTTTTTCATTAAGTTTTAATTCAAGCCCCTCCTTATAAATGAGAATTCCATTTTCGTATAATTTATTTGCAAAAAGATTAAAAGATTCTTTAATACTTTCTTTGTTTCCGTATATATCTAAATGGTCTGCGTCTATTGAAGTAATAATGCTTAGAGAAGGGTTAAGAGTAAGAAAAGACCGATCGAATTCATCCGCCTCAACAACCATTCTTTGTGATTTATTAGAATGAAGAAAATTAGTTTTGTAATTTTTGGATATTCCTCCAAGAAAAGCTGAGCATGAATTGGATGTTTGGTTTAGTAAATGAGAAAGCAGAGTAGATACAGTTGTTTTTCCATGTGTACCTGCAACTGCCAAACATTTGTTGTTTTTTGTAATTTCCCCAAGCATTTCTGATCTTTTGAAAATCCGGAAATTATTTTGAGTGAAATACACAAGTTGAGGGTGGTCTAATGGAATAGCAGGAGTATAAATAATAGCAATAGATTCTTTTTCAATTTGTAACAAATGTTCTGGAATTGCAAGGATTGATTCGTCGAATACAATTTCTGCGCCTTCATTCTTTAAAGTATTAGTTATATCAGAATGGTTTTTGTCGTATCCGGAAATCCTTTTTCCGTTTAAGAGAAAGAATCTTGCCAGAGCACTCATTCCAATGCCACCAATACCAATAAAATAATATGTATTTATCTTGCTAATCATTATTGTTTTTTTCTTCAGTAAGTTTCAATATTTCGTTTGCAATAATGCTTGCCGAATCCTTAATTGCCATTTTGGAAACATTTTCTATATAAACATTCATTCTAAATTGGTCCTTAATTAGTTCAATAAGAGAAGGAACAAGGGATTCTCTAGCGGTTTTATCTTCAACCATCATTGCGGCATCTTTCACAATTAGCGCCATTGCGTTTTTTGTTTGATGGTCTTCTGCGACATTTGGTGAAGGGACTAAAATGCTTGGTTTTTTAACAATTGATAGTTCTGATACAGTACTTGCCCCTGCTCTAGAAATAACAACATCCGATACCGCATAAGCAAAATCCATTCTTGCAATAAAATCTACAACTTTAATAAGTTTTGTGTTTTTTTCATTTACTAAAGCCTTAGCAGTTTCGAAATAGGCTTTTCCGGTTTGCCATATTAGTTGTATTTTATTGTCTATAATTAAATCAATATTTTTTGCAATACTTTCATTAATAGTAAGGGCACCCAGACTACCGCCAACTACCAATGCAATTTTCATATTTCCCTGTAGTTCAAAATACAACAATCCTTGCTCTCGCTTACCTTCAACATCATGAATATCTTGTCTAACGGGATTTCCGGTCATAATAATTTTTTCTGCCGGAAAGAATCTTTCCATGCCCGGATATGCAACGCAAATTTTTCTTGCTCTTTTTGCAAGTAGCTTGTTAGTTACTCCTGCATAGCTGTTTTGCTCCTGAATAATGGTTGGAATTTTTCTTTTAGCGGCTATTCTAAGAGTTGGACCTGAGGCAAAACCTCCAAAGCCGGCAACTGCGTCGGGTTTAAATTGTTTAACTACTTTCTTGGCTAATCTAAGCGATTTCAAAAGTTTGAAAAAGAAAGATAAGTTTTTATAGGTAATCCTTCTTTGGAATCCTGCAACCGGTAGACCAACAATATCATAACCGGCAGCGGGTACTTTTTCCATTTCCATTTTCCCTTTGGCTCCCACAAATAATATTTTAATATTTGGGTCTATTTCCTTAAGCTGATTTGCCACAGAAATAGCCGGAAAAATATGTCCTCCTGTACCGCCGGCACTAATTATTATCTTCTTGTGTTTCTGTTCCATGTTTTTGTTCGTTTTGATAAGACCTGCTAATGCTCAAAATAATTCCCAGTGCACAACTGGTAAATAGTAATGATGAACCACCTAAACTAACGAAAGGTATAGTTTGTCCGGTTACCGGAAAAAGATTAACGTTTACTGCCATATTCAGCATTGCTTGAAAAACCAGACTGAATGATAGACCAATTGCCAACAATGCCGGGAAGGTTCTAGAGCTATTTCTAACTAGAACACCGGCTCTAAAAAGTAACCATAAATATAAAATTAACAGAGGCAAAGCTCCGAAAAGCAAGCCATATTCTTCAATAATAACAGAGTAAATAAAGTCTGAATATGGATGAGGAATAAAATTTCTTTGGGTACTGTTTCCGGGACCTTTTCCAAAGATTCCACCCTCTGCTATTGCAATTTTTGCCTGCTCGGCCTGATAGTTATCTTCGCTACTTCCATTTAGGAAACTCTCTACCCTTGCTTTCCAAGTTTCACCTCTAGGCAAACTATTTGGAAATTGATAAATAAGCAAAATTATTAAGAATACTCCTACAGTTCCCAATCCGGCAGTTCTTAGCAGATGTTTAACATTTATTCTGCCAATAAACATTAAAACCACAGAAATAATAAACACCATTGCAGCTGTGGAGAAATTTGCAGGAAGAATTAGAACTACGATAATTCCCACCCATCGAATTAAAGGTTTGTAAGCCTGTTCGTAGTCTTTTATGTTTTCCTGATGTACGGCTAAGTGTTTAGAAATGTAAATAATAAGAGACAGTTTAGCAAAGTCTGATGTTTGAAAGGTAACGCCTCCGGGAAGAGTAATCCATCTGGTTGCAGAATTTAAACTGGTACCCATTATTAATGTAAATAGCAATAGAAAAACAGAAATGTAAAGTAGAATTTTTGAAAGTCTTAAATAATGTTTGTAATGAACCAGATGAGTAAGATAAGTAACAATAATTGCAACTATTAGGAAAGAAGTTTGTTTGAAAAGAAAATAAAAGGTATTTCCGCCATGATATTTATAAACAAGGGTTCCTGTTGAACTGTAAACAGCCAATAATGAGTAAATGGACAAAACAACTATAATTGCCCAAATTACAGGATCACCCTTGAAATATCTTGCCAGGTATACTTTCATTTTTATAATTTTCCTACTTCGTATTTAAATTGACGACCTCTGTCTTCGTAGTTTTCGAACAAATCGAAACTAGCGCAGGCAGGAGATAATAGAACGGTTTCGCCTTGTTTAGCAATAAAATATGCTGTTCTCACGGCATCATGCATTGAATTTGTGTCGTAGATTTCGGGTACAATCTTAGAAAAGGCTTTGTGAATTTTTGAATTATTGGTTCCCAGACAAACTATTGCTTTAACTTTGTTCTTCACCAATTGTTTAAGCATAGAATAATCGTTTCCTTTGTCTACGCCGCCTGCAATCCAAACAATGGGTTTTTCATAGCTTTCTAAAGCATACCATGTTGAATTTACATTAGTTGCCTTAGAATCGTTGATAAATTCAATACCATGTACTTTAAAAACAGGCTCTAATCTGTGTTCAACTGATTGAAAATCTGTAAGACATTCTCTGATAATATCTTTTCTGATTTTGAAAACACTGGAAGCCAGAGCGGCAGCCATTGAGTTGTAGGCATTGTGATTGCCTTGAAGTGCTAATTCCTGAATTGACATAGTTAAATAAAAATTTTGGGTGTGTATTGTTAGTTTATTATTTTCTAAATAGGCTGATTTGTTTTCACCTGAGCTTAGGCTAAATGGCATTTTTACAGCTTTGATATTGAGTTTTTTTAGTTCTTTATATATTTCTTCATCGTCAATGCAATAGATGAAATGGCAATTTTCATCCTGATTTTGAATAATTCTGAATTTTGAATCTTTATATAAGGAAAAATCATAGTTGTATCTGTCAAGGTGATCGGGAGTAATATTCATTAGAATTGCAATATCCGCTTTGAATTCAAACATTCCGTCTAACTGGAAGCTGCTGAGTTCAATAACGTAATATTCAAAATGATTTTCGGCAACCTGAAGTGCGAAACTTTTCCCTACATTTCCGGCTAAACCCACGTTAAGACCTGCTTTCTTTAAAATATGGTAAGTTAGAAGTGTGGTGGTTGTTTTTCCGTTTGAACCTGTAATGCAAATGGTTTTGGCAGAATTGTAACGACCGGCAAATTCAATTTCAGAAATTATTGGTATGCCTTTTTTAATAATTTTTTTTACAATAGCTACAGAGTCAGGAATTCCCGGACTTTTTATTACCTCGGCTGCATTAAGTATTTTCTCTTCCGAATGGCATTTTTCTTCCCATTCAATTTCATATTTATTGAGAAGAGCCTTGTAGTTTTCCTTTATTTCTCCAAAATCTGAAAGAAATACCTCGAAGCCTTTTAGCTTAGCAAGAACAGCAGAACCTGCTCCCGATTCACCACCTCCTAATATGACTATTCTTTCTTTCATTAATTATCTAATTTTCAGGGTAATAATTGTTAATACTGCCAAGGCAATTCCTACAATCCAAAATCTTGTAACAATTTTTGGTTCTGTGTAGCCAAGTTTTTGATAATGATGATGAAGAGGAGACATTTTAAAAATTCGGCGTCCTTCTCCGTATTTTCGTTTTGTATATTTGAAATAGCTAACCTGCATCATAACCGAAAGGCTTTCAACCAAAAAGATTCCACAAAGAATTGGAATAAGAAGTTCCTTCTTAATAATTATTGCAAAAACTGCTATTATTCCTCCTAAAGCCAGACTTCCGGTATCGCCCATAAATACTTGTGCCGGATAAGAATTATACCATAAGAAACCTATTGTAGCACCAATAAATGTTGCCATAAATATTACCAATTCTCCGGTGTTTGGCAGGTACATAATATTTAGATAGTCGGCAAAGAAGACGTTACCCGAAACATAGGCCAGAATTCCCAGTGTAGCACCAATAATTGCAGAGGTTCCTGTAGCAAGGCCATCCAAACCATCGGTTAAATTTGCTCCATTAGAAACAGCAGTAATTACTACAATACTCATTAACACAAAAAGAACCCAGCGTCCCCATCCTCGGTTGCTAAATCCTAGGATGCTTTCTGCAATTGCAGCATAGTCGAGTTCATTATTTTTTAGAAAAGGGATTGTGGTAGTAGTTGATTTAACATCTTTGCCAACAGTTACTTCAAGATTCTGGTCGCAAATTTCTTCCATTATTATCATATCTTCGGTAATCTCAGAGACAGGAATTTTTGTTTGTTCCCTAACTACAGCATCGTCGCTAATGTATAGGGTTAGTCCTACAATAAGACCAAGTCCAACCTGACCAATAATTTTAAATTTTCCGGCAAGGCCTTTTTTATTTTTCTTGAAAACTTTAATATAATCGTCCATAAAGCCCACAATACCTAGCCAAATTGTAGTAATTATCATTAATATTACATACACGTTTTCTAGTCTGGCAAAAAGTAAGGTTGGAATTAGAATTGAAAGAAGAATAATAATACCTCCCATTGTTGGAGTTCCTTTTTTTGAATACTGCCCTTCCAGATCTAAATCTCTAATTTCTTCACCAATTTGTTTTCTTTGAAGGAATCTGATAATTTTTTTGCCGAAGTATAAAGCAACCACAAGCGATGTAATAATTGCTAATAGAGCTCGGAAGGTAATAAACTGAAAAAGTCCGGCTCCCGGAAAATCGAATTTGTCTAAATATTCAAATAAATAATACAGCATTTTTACATCGATTTAAATAGTTCGTTAATTAATTCTTTATCGTCGAAATGGTGTTTAACACCTTTAATTTCCTGGTATGTTTCGTGGCCTTTTCCTGCAACAAGAATAATATCGCCCTTTGCAGCCATCATACAAGCGGTTTTTATTGCTTGCTGTCGGTCTGTAATTCTTAGCATTTTGTTCTTATTATCAATTCCTGCGCTCATATCGTCCAATATTTTTTCCGGGTCTTCAGAGCGTGGGTTATCTGATGTAAGTATTACCAATGAGCTTAGTTTTGCAGCAACTCTGGCCATTTCGGGTCTTTTGCTTGAATCTCGGTCTCCACCGGCTCCAACCACAGTAATAATTTTGCCATTACCTGCTAACTCATTTATTGTGTCTAGCACATTTTTTAATGCATCCGGAGTATGAGCGTAATCTACAATTGCTGCAAAGCCTGTTGGAGATTTCATTGTTTCGAATCTTCCGTTTACATGCTTTTGGCGGCTTAGTGTGGTAAGAATTTCTTGTTTATTGAAATCGAGCAGAATGGCGGTTCCATAAACGGAAAGAATGTTATATGCATTAAATTTCCCAGTTAGGGTTGACCAAAACTCGTTGCCATCGAGTAAGAGTTTCATTCCTTCGAAATGGCTTTCAAGCAATTTGCATTTAAAATCGGCCATTGTTTTTAGACCATAAGAATAGTTTGCGGCCTTTGAGTTTTGCAGCATTACTCGACCGTTTTTATCGTCGTAGTTCGAAAGAGCAAAAGCATCAGTGGGTAAATTGTCGAAAAATTCCTTTTTTGCCTTTATGTATTCGTCGAATGTTTTATGGTAATCGAGATGGTCGTGAGTAATATTGGTAAAGATACCGCCCTTAAATTTCAGCCCTGCTATTCTTTTCTGATGTATTGCATGTGAACTAACTTCCATAAAGCAGTAGTCGCAGCCATGGTCAACCATTTTTTTTAAGAGGAAATTAAGTTGAACCGGATCGGGTGTTGTATGTGTAGCAGGTATTTCTTCGTTATTAATGTAATTTGCTACTGTAGAAAGCAATCCGGTTTTAAAGCCCATGTCTTTTACAAGGTTGAAAAGCAAAGTAGCCGTAGTAGTTTTTCCGTTTGTTCCCGTTACGCCAACAAGTTTTAGTTTTGATGAAGGATTTCCATAGAATTCTGAAGCAAGAATGCCCAAGGCCTCAGCACTATTTTCAACACGTACATAGAAGACTTTTTCTGAAGTATTTTCCGGCATTGTTTCACAAACTACTGCAATTGCTCCATTTTGAATTGCTGTATCAATAAATTTGTGTCCATCGGCTACATAGCCTTTTACAGCAACAAAGCAGGCACCTTTTTCAATTTTTCGGCTATCGAACTCAATAGAATTTATTGATGCCGGCATTATTCCGGAAGTTTCCTTAATGTTTAAACAATTAAATATGTTTGCTGTATTCTTCATATTTATCCAAGTACAATAATTATTTCCTGACCGGGAATAATTCGTTTTCCCGGGTTAATATTTTGTTTTGTTACTCTTCCTCTTTTAATTCCTTCAATTTCTACTTCAAGACCAGCATTATTTAAAAGAAACATGGCATCCCGAAGTCCCATTCCTTTTACATCAGGTACCAAATTGTCTTCAAATACCTTTGGTTTTATTTCAATAAATTCTTCTCTTTTGTAAGTTGAAACCCATGATGAATTAACTTTTTCATTTGATATATTGATATTCAATTTATTAAGTAAATATTTCAAATGATCCCAGTTGCCGCTTTTTGTATATGGAAGTTCCTTTATTTCTTGTTGGGCAATAAGTTTTTCTTGTTGAATTTCAAGACTTGTAGAATAAACCTTGTCGGCAATTTCTCTAAAAACAGGCCCTGCAATTTCGCTGCCATAGTATCCACCTTCGGAAGGACGATGGATAACAATTATGCAGGAATATTGCGGATTATCGGCAGGGAAGTAACCAACAAATGAACTTCTGTGACCTTTTGCAGACCCACTTGAATAGGCAACTTGTACCGTTCCTGTTTTGCCGGCAATTTTATAATTTTCGGTGGCAATATTTCTGGCTGTTCCATGTTCAACCACACCAATAAGCATATTTTGTAAAATTCTGAGAGTTTTTTTGGAACAAATAGCTTGATTTATTACCTCGGTGGGAAATTCTTGAACTATTTCGCCGTCTTTTCTAAGAGCTTTAACGAATTTTGGTTTTAATACTTTGCCATTGTTTGCAATTGCATTGTAATATGTTAGTAATTGAAGGGGAGTCATTAATACTTCGTATCCATTAGACATCCAGGGAAGGCTAATTCCTGACCATTTTTTTATTTCTTTAACTAACGGCATGCCCTCACCAGGAATTTCCAAGAATAAAGGACTGTGAATGCCAAAGCCTTTTAGTCTTTCAAGAAATAGTGATTTTTTGTCGGAATAGTTTCTGGTAATAATTTCGGCCACACCAACATTTGAGGATTTCTCGAAAACCTGTTGAACCGATAGGGTTTTATAGATTCCTACTTTTGAATCTCTCATTTTTCTATCGTAATATGATTTTTCACCCCAATAAATATTTATTGAATCGGTAGGGCTTACAAAATTATCTTCAAGAGCGGCCATCATTGAGAACAATTTAAAAGTTGATCCGGGTTCAATGCTTGTTCCAACCGCATGATTATATTCCTCGGTATAATTGCCTTTTTTGTTCCTTTCGAGGTTTGCAATAGCCTTAATTTCTCCGGTTTTAACTTCCATAAGCACTGCCGTTCCCCATTCGGCTTTACTTTTATTTAATTGGTTGAGAAGGGCAGTTTCGGCAACATCCTGATAATCGATGTTTATTGTAGTAATAAGGTCTTTTCCGTTTTCTGGTTCAACCTCATTACCGTATTCAACAGGCATCCAAACATCTCCGGAAAGTTTTCTCATAGATTTAACGCCCTTTATTCCACGCAGTTCTTTGTCGTAAGCCATTTCTAGTCCCACTCCGCGAATTTTTTTGCCCCAAACGGAATCGGCTATAATAGAATCGCTTGCAGTTTCGTAAATGTATCCTATTGTTCTTTCTGCAAGCAAATCGAATGGCAAGACTCGCTGATCTCTGGTTTCAAAAATTACCCCCGATCTGTATCTGCCAAGTTTAAAAATTGGGAATTTGCTAATTTCTTTATATTGAATGTGAGAAATTTTTCTCTTAACCAGAAAGTATCGTTCATTTCTTTTGCGGGCATTAATCATTGCTGTTTTGTAATCGTTTGCCGATTTGTCTTTAAAAGTTGAGGACAATAGATTACATAATGAGTCGAGGTTAGAATTAAAATCCTTATCATTAATTACAGTAAAATCCATTCTAATATCGTAGTAGGGAACTGTTGAGCATAGTGGACGGCCATCTTCGGCACAAATATCGCCGCGGTCGGGGAAAATAATAATATCCTGAACCTTAACATTTTCGGCCTTGCTTTTCCATTTATCTTTTTCTACAAATTGAATGATAATAACTCTTGTAACAATAATTATAGCGAATAATGCAACAGCAAAATATACTATTGTAACTCTCCATAATATGTCCTTTTTAAGATCCATTAGAACCCCGATTTTTTTAGTTTTACAGGGGGAGAAATCGATTCCACCAGGTTAATGTTTTTTGATTCCAGCGAATCCAATACGGCAGTTCGTTTCGAATTATTCATAAGTTCGTATTGGATAACAATTTTTTCGGTCCTTAATTCCTTCACTTCTTTTCTAAGTTGAATGGTCTGACGTACAATCTTTTCGGCATGGTAACGATTTGCAATATAGCCTGTTGCAAGAAATGTAAGGAAAAGAACAAATGGCAGTTGTTTTACTACAGCATCGCGAGTTAGAACACGCCCGTCTAGTAAATCTCTGAAATTTGCCTTGGTTTCTTTCGATTCCTCGGAAATTTCTGTAAAGCCCTTATTTTTCTTAAACCACTTCATTATATTTTTTCTGCAATTCTAAGCCTGGCACTTCTTGCACGGCTATTAATTATTAATTCGTTTTCATTTGGCTCAATAGCTTTTCTTGTTATTAATTTGAAAGGAATTTCCATTCTTCCATAAATGTCTTTTTCCGGTTGGCCATCGAGCATTCCATATTTCATAAAATTCTTTACCAGTCTGTCTTCCAGCGAGTGGTAAGTAATAATTACCAATCGGCCTCCCGGTTTCAGTACCAAAAGAGTTTGCAACAGCATTTCGCTTAGGCAGTCTATTTCGTTGTTAACTTCAATTCTTATTGCTTGAAAAACCTTTGCCAGATATTTATAATCGTTTCGAGGTGGCAGACAGGTTTTTATAGCTTCAACAAAGTCGAATGTTGAGTTAAACTGTTTTTCATTTCGTCTTTGTGCAATTTTGGCAGCTAGTTTTCCGGCATTTGGAATTTCTCCGTATTTTCTGAAAATGTTTCTTAATTCATCTTCGTTGTAAGAATTAAGAATACCGGCTGCTGACATTTCGGCATCCTGATTCATTCTCATATCCAGAGGAGCATCGAATCTAAATGAGAATCCTCGTTCGGGTTGATCGAAATGATGTGAGGAAACGCCCAAATCGGCTAAAATGCCATCGACTGCATTAATTTTATGAAACTTTAAATAATTGAGAAAGAACCTAAAATTCCCGTCAATCAAGGAAAATCTATTGTCGTCAAGAATGTTTTTCTCAGCATCGGCATCCTGATCGAAGGCAATAAGTTTTCCTTTACCTAGGTGTTTCAAAATTTCTTTGGAGTGACCTCCACCGCCAAAAGTGAGGTCGAGGTATGTACCGTCGGGCTTAATGTTTAGCCCTGAAATGCTATCTTGCAATAATACAGGTACATGGTATTCCATTAACTTTGTTCATCTATGTTTGATCCACCAAGAATTTTTTCGGCCAGTGCAGCAAAATCGTCCTCATTCTCGCGTATGGATTCATACACATTTTTATCCCACATTTCTATTTTCCCCATTTGACCTGCAAGAACCACTTCTTTTTCTATTCCAACAAGGTCGAGCAGACGTCTTGGAACAAGTAAGCGATTATTGCTATCGAGAATAATTTCTGCCACACCTCTTGAAAACTCCCTTATAAAGCGGTTGTGTTCCTTGTTATATGGATTTATTTTACTGCGAATAATGCTCATTTGTCTGTCCCATTCGTCCATTGGGTAAATAATCAGACATTTTTCGTAAATGTCTTTTTTAACAACAAACCTATCCTGCACAGATGCTGCACTCATCTGCTTTTTAAAAGCTGCCGGAAAGAGAAGCCTCTCTTTCACGTCAAGTTTGCATGGATAGTCCCCTATAAATGTTGTCATTTTCCTTATTTAAAAAATCAAGGTAAAAGTACATATTTTTTTCCCACTTCCTACCACTAAACACCACTTTTTCCCACATTGTTAATAACTTTTAGTTATATTACTTAATATCAGATCATTAACATTTAGAGGTTTTTTAACAATCTAATAATCAAGACTAATTGAAAAAATGGTTTTTAGGGAAACATTAAGCAGTTCAATACGTAATTGTATGAGTAAAAACAGAAAAGCAAAAATGAGAGTATTTATATTGGCCATGGTTATTATTTACGGGTTGTTTTTTGGAAAACTGCCGGCACAATCAGGTTGGGGCATTGGCGGATCGGGACTATACAACATAAGCAATAATTATTTGGGAATGAGTGCCAGATTGCTAATTCCCGTAAAAGAGGATTTGTGGGCTGTTCCTTATATTTTTTACTATTTTAAATCCGGCGAATTATCGGGAGGAATATCGGGAATGAAGATATTTTACAAGCAGGGAAAATTTGCATATTACGTAATTGCGTCTGGGACATTTAGAGGGGAAGTTAGTGTTAGTGTAAACGATTCTACAGCGGGAGGGAGTAAATCGTATAAAGCTGAAGGAGAGGCTGGTTTAGGAGTGTTAATTGGTAATGGTTGTCTGCGAGGTTTTGTTGAACCCCGATATGCTATAAGGAGCGAAGAAGTAACCTTAAGAGCCGGACTGGTTTATTTTTTGGGATGCAAGGGTAGCAAGAAGAAAAGTAAAGCAGGCAGAAAGGGTGGAGGAAAAACAAGAAACTCATCGGCATATTCTAAAAAGAAGCGAACAGTTTGCCCGGCGTATGATTAAAGGCAGGACAAAAAATGGCATTGTGGAAAGTTTTATGAGGAAGGCGAATTAGTTTACAGCGATTAAAAAATCTCCTATATTTGCGACCAAAATGGTCAAAGATTGATGAGAAAGTATTATATTTGGAATATGATTACAAAAAATGAAATAATAAAGAAGCTTAGAGAGTTAAAACCATCTCTTTATAAAAAATACTCGGTAAAAGAAATCGGGCTTTTTGGTTCGTTTGCTGAAGGAGATTTCAATGAAAATAGCGATATAGACATTCTTGTTGTTTTAGAAAAACCTATTGGATGGAAATTTTTCTCGCTGGAAATCTATTTAGAACAGGTTTTTAATAGAAAAATTGACTTAGTTACCAAAAACGCTATTAAAGAGCAGGTTAAAGAAAGAATACTTAAGCAAGTTAATTATATTTAATTGTGAAAAAGGAAGATAGGACATATTTGATGTACCTAAATGATTTGATTACAGCAATGAATAGAATTGCTGAATATATTTCTGAGCACAATTACAATTCTTTTAGAAAGGATTATAAAACCGTTGATGCTGTTATTAGAAATTTTGAAATAATAGGAGAAGCATCAAAAAATATTCCTATTGAAATAAAATCTATATACAAGGAAGTGCCTTGGGCAGAAATGTATTTATTAAGAAATAAGGTTTCTCACGAATACTTTGGAATTGATTATGAAATAATTTGGGATGTAGCTCATAATTATCTTCCTGAAAATAAGATGCAAATAGAATTATTAATAAAGGTGGAGTTCAACAAGAATAAATAATCTTGCAGTACTAATTCAAAGAAAAGGATGGTTTTTTTAACCATTAAAACGGTCAAAGATTGATTAGAAACAATGAAGTTACAAAAATGTGGTATGTTAGAGATTACAGCTATGGTTACCAAAGCGAATTTGCCGAAAACAAAACCAACCACAATTAGACCACGCCAAAAACAAAGCCTCTCACAATAATCTGATAAACAGATTTTTACAAGAGGCTTTTTAGTTAAAATGAGGTCTCTGGCGGATTCGAACCGCCGTACCCGGTTTTGCAGACCGATGCCTAGCCACTCGGCCAAGAGACCTTTTAAGAACTTCCCTTTTTATTTTAGGGACGGCAAATATAATAAATTTTCTTATTACACAAAAATTCCTTCTAACTTATTGCAGAAACATTTTACTGATAATGAAGCAGCAAAATGCCCTAAAAATACATAACATACAAAATCAACACACTAGCTATCATATAAATAATGGTCAACGGAAAGCCTACTTTAAAATAATCTTTAAATGCATATCCTCCTGGACCGTAAACCATAAGGTTTGTCTGATATCCAATAGGTGTCATAAAGTTTGCTGCAGAGGCAAAAGCGGTAATTAATATAAATGGAACCGGACTGCATTCTAAATCTGTTGCAAGCGAAATGGCTATAGGGAATATTATTGCTACCGAAGCCTTATTGGTAATATAAGCTGCTAGAATTGTAGTAATAAAATACAAACCAAACATCAAGCCTAAAATTCCCAATGGTTTAAAAACTCCTATAATTACCTCCGAAATATTTGCTGCAACTCCTGTGTTAATCATTGCGGTTCCCAAGGCCAACGACATTGCAATTATCATCGCTAAGTTGTAATCTATGCTCTTTGGAAGGTCTTTTGGATGCGCCATTCCAATACTAATTAATACAATAAGTAAAATTATTAGAGCCATAAATAGTGAAATAAAACCTAAAGCCGAAATTGCAATTGCTACTGCTGTTCCAATAAGTAATGTTGCTATTTTGTAGCCTTCCTTTTTTCTAAATTCACTTACTTTACTAATAAAATAGAAGTCGTATGAATCAGCAGACCTATTGGTTAAATCTGAACCGGCAAGCAATAAAAGTACATCTCCCGCTTTTAACCGTATTTCTCCAAGTTTTCCCTGCAATCTCTCACCATTTCTGTGAATTGCAATAATGGCAGAATCGTATTTTCCTCTAAAATTTGCTTCTTTTACTGTTTTATTTATTAGGGTTGAATTGTGAGAAACAACTATCTCGATTACTTCGGTGTATTTTTTTCTGGTTAGCATTCCAACATTGGGAAGCGTTAATCCACTGCCCGGTTTAATTAAATCCGATACAGAAGTTGTTTCTCCGGTAAAAAACAGAAAATCTCCTTCCAATAAAATTGTCTCCGGCGCAACGGCAGATAAAACCATGTCGTCTCTCAATATTTCGAAAAGATATAATCCTTGTAAATTCCTCAAACCAGCTTCTTCAATTGTCTTTCCAATTAAAAATGAACCTTTTCTAATTTCAGCATCAATAATGTATTCCCTACTGTTTTCCATGAAATCGTCAATTACATTTCTTTTTGCCGGTAAAAATTTAGAGCCAAAAAATATCATATAAAGAATTCCTATTACAACCATTGTTAATCCAATAATTGTAAAATCGAAAAGACCCAAAGAATCCATTCCTGAATCCACAACCATTCCATTAACAATTAGGTTTGTGGATGTTCCTATTAATGTTGCACATCCTCCCAAAATTGCCGCATACGATAGTGGAATCATTAATTTTGAAACTGAAACATTGTTCTTTTTACCCCAAGAATGTAAATAGGGCATCATAACGGCTACAATTGGTGTATTGTTTAGAAAGGCCGAAAAACCTGCCACTAAAGCCATCATTTGTGCCAAAAAGCTTCTGTAACCCTTAACTTTTTTGAAAACCAAATTAAAAACTCTATCTACTACATGGGCCTTTTGTATTATGTCGCCCAAAAGCAAAAGTAGAATTATTACTATTATTTGTTCATTAGAAAAACCTGTAAGTATTTCTTTTGGGGTTAGTACGTTAAATAGTCCAAGAAACGAAACTGCTATCAGAAAGGTAAATGTAGGGCCTATCCATTCCAGATATAGCGATAACAATATAAATGCCAACGCTATGTAAACTAAAATCTGATTAAATACGAATAAGTCAATCATTTTACTTTCTTTTCAATCTCCAAAAATATAAAATTAATCACTAGTGTCCACTAAAAATTAAATAAAAACTTTCTATAAAACTCAAAATAAGCAATTTACATTTATTTTTTCTTGTCCACGATT
>JAFGXD010000171.1 GCA_016936815.1 Bacteroidales bacterium | reverse complement strand
GTGATTTTAATATAATTACCTCCCTAATTCTCCAATATTCCTCATCACTAAGTTCATTATAAAGTGCATTGAAATTTAATTTTTCACTTTTCATGGCTTTTCGTATTCTTATTATTCCAACTCTCCCCACAATTTTTCCAATAAGTAAAAGACCAAAAAATAGAAATATATAATATTCGAAATAAATAGAAAATGTAACAATGCCAACAAAAGAAACAATTAAAAAAATAAGTTGAATTAACTCGTTTTTATAAAAAAATAAGGTCTCAATAAATCGTCCTCCATCCAGCGGAGTTACAGGCAAAAGGTTGAAAGCATTAATATAAATGAAAACCGTTGCCAACATTAGAAAGTTTTCTTTTCCTGTATTAAACCATGCCAGAAAAAAAATAGTTCCAAGTATAATTCCCGGAATAGGTCCGGCAAGATAAACCAAAGCTTTTTCTCTCTGGGAAATATTCTCGTTTTCGCCACTTACATAAGCCCCCAATAATGGTACAAAAAATATCTTAAGATCTTTGTAACCAAACTTTTCCATTGTAAAGAAATGACCCAATTCATGAATTATTAGTGCAGCCACAACAACTAATACAAGTCTAATATCCAAATCGAAGAAAAAATAAAAAATTCCAATAAAAATTGCCATACTAAAAAGAGAACGGTTTATTGCATCTTTTTTATTTGTAATATTGTCTTTAAGCTCCGGTTTTGGCGGATAGAACTTCGATTCCGATATGTTTTCTATGTTTTCGTCCATTATAAAAATAAATTATACAAACCTAACAATTTTGAGGCAAACAAAAGAATTACAACAACCAAAATCCAGCGAATTATTCCTGCTCCCCAACTTAAAGCATATTTGCTGGCAACATATCCTCCTGCCACATTTCCAATTGCAGCAATTGAACCCAAAACATAGTGTACATGACCGTAAAACATAAAAACGGCTAAAGCAAAAGGACTGTAAAGTAATACTATGAAAACCTTTAAGGCATTTGCTGTTAACAAATCGTATCCGGCATTAATAACCAAAGCCGCCAAAAGAAAAATACCGACACCAATATGAATAAAACCCCCATAAACACCTATTAGATAGAAAATTAGAATAAGAACTAATCCGGGTTTTTTTCTTTTTCCGCTATGTTTTCCTTTTATCCATCGTTCCGGCTTCAAGAGAATAAAAACTAACATTATAAGCATTATTATTCCTATAATTATCTCGAATATTTCTTTATTAATGCTAACTGCAATTTGTGCACCTGTAATTGAACCAAACATTACCGGTATTCCATACCACAAACCCTGTTTCAGGTCTAGGATATTATGCTTTTTAAAATTAAATGATGCCGATAAGGTTTGCATTATTACACCTAATCTTATTGTGCCGTTTGCCATTTGCGGAGACAAGCCCAATGCCATAAAAAGAGAATAGGTAATTACAGTTCCCGAGCCTGCCATGGTATTAATAAAGCCAACCATAAAACCGGCAACAAGAAGCAAAGAAATTATTTGCCAGGAAAAAATATCCAAGCCTTGTAAATAGCTGAAAAAATCAGTCATTTTTCTTGTTATTTAATACTTTTGGAAACTATTTTATTTCTTCCCAGATTTTTTGAAGTGCTGAAAAAGTTGTCTTACTAACAGGAACTAAAGGCAACCGCAGATTATTTTCAACCAAATCCTTAATGCTTAAAGCTGCTTTAATGCCTGCAGGATTACCTTCCGCAAATAAAAGATTTGTAAAATCTAAAATATTGTAATGAATATCGAAAGCCTTTTTATAATCGCCTGCTATTGAATGTTTTACTAACAACGACATTTGTTTAGGAAGAGCATTGGCAGAAACTGAAATAACGCCTTCCATGCCTAAAGAAATTAAAGGCATTGTAATAGCATCGTCGCCTGAAAGAACCACAAATTCTTTCGGCTTATTTTTAATTATTTGCATTATTTGATCCAAATTAGCCGAAGCTTCTTTTATGGCTATAATATTTTCGAAGTCGTTTGCAAGTTTTAAGGTTGTTTCGGCACTTAAATTAGAACCTGTTCTTCCCGGCACATTATACAAAATTACGGGCACTTTGCTGGCGTTTGCAACAGCCTTAAAATGAGCATACAAGCCTTTTTGCGTGGGTTTGTTGTAATAAGGTGTTACGCTTAAAATAGCATCAATTCCACTAAAATCGGCATCCTTAATTGAATTTACCAAAGCTTGGGTGTTGTTTCCTCCATAACCAACAACCACTTTAACTCTTTTATTAATTATTTCTAAAGCATGACTTACTAAAGCATCTTTTTCTTCTTGTGAAAGCACCGGGGTTTCGGCTGTTGTTCCCAGCAATACCACAAAATCTACTCCACCGGTAATAACATGCTCAATTAATTTTTCAAAAGCTCGAAAATCAATACTTCCGTCTTTTCTGAAAGGTGTAACCAACGCTACTCCGGTTCCCTTAATTAGCTTTTCAGTCATTGTTATTAGTTTTTAAAATGCTTAAATAGTGTTTAATTTGTTCTATATAAAAATCAAGCTTTTTGTTTTCCGAAATATCAATCATTAAATCGTAACAGGCCGATTCATTTTTAAACCTTCCTATCTTAAACTTTGCGTTTGAAGATGCTGTAATATATTGAATTGGAAAATAATCGTTTAAACTTAAATCTATTAGAATATCGAAGTCTTTTTGAATAAACTCTTGAACTTTGGGGTTTTTGGGTTTCCCATACCAATTCAAATTCTTTTTCGAAAAATAATCCATGCCAATCTGACGAGAATAAAAATTTAACACCTCAACACTATCAACAAAACCAAGAGACAAAACTTCAATCTTAAAACTTTGTATATATTTTACAAAATCTCTTGCGGTTTCGAAGGTAAACTGACTGTTAGCATTAAGAATTATTCCTACGGTTTTGGCAGTTTCAAAATTATATACACCTCTTTTTCTACTATTATTTCTTTTGTTTTTAAGAATAATAGATCCTATTTTTTCTTTTATTTTAACAATTATACTCAAAACGAAATTAATTTGAAACAATAAAAATTTACGAGCATAAAGTTAGCTCTTTTTCTCAATAAAAAATCATGATTAAAACAAATACTCAACCTCTTTAAAAGAATATGTTCTTACAGAATCTTCACAATCAATTAATAACTGTCCAAACTCATTTACTCCAATTATTTTTCCATTAAAATCACCATCTTTATCTCTAAATTTGCTTATTTCATTTATTTTAAATAAGTTAGACTCATAAAGTTTGTTTGTCTTTTCTACAAAATAATTCGAAATATTAGAAAATTTGTTTCTAATTATTTCAACAATTTCATTAATACTTTGCTTAATATTAAAATCTGTATTGCAAATATTTTTTAATGAAACAGCATTGGTTAGACCGTAAGGAAATTTTTCCTGATTCAAATTTAACCCAACACCTGCAATTACCTTTTCGAAATAATTGCCCTTTGTTTCTACCTCAATTAATATTCCGGCAATTTTTTTATCGTTAACAAAAATATCGTTTGGCCACTTAATCTTAACATTATTAGTGTGTTGATTTAAAAATTCAAGTATTGAAAGACTTATAATTTTCGAGATTAAAAACTGATTCGAGAGTTCGATGCTTTGTGGCCTGAGAAGTATTGAAAATAGGGCATTTTTGTCTTTTTCGCTATGCCATTTGTTAGTACCGGTTCCTTTTCCCGAAGATTGAAAACCTGTGGCACAATAAAAGAATTCGGGAGTCGTTTCGGTTTGTATTAACCTTTTTAATTGAAGATTTGTTGAATCCGTTTTATCGAGAAAAATGTAATTTGCATTCATTGTAAATTATTTTGGCAAAGGAACAAAATCAAATTCATTTTCTAAACAAACAAAAAGATTTAATTATCAATTATTTCAAAATCAGAGCTTGGCAAATGTTGTACCCCGATTAGTTTCAAATAGCTTCTTAATAATTTCTTCACTTCTGCTTTTAAGATTACCGGAATTTAGAAAAGAAATCTTGTGTAATAGCCAAAATAGCTCGCTTCTTAAATCATCATCCTCAATTGCAAGTTTATTTAAAACCTCAAGACATAGTATTTTAAGATTCTCATTTCCATTACCATCAAGCTCTCTAAAACAATGTTGCGATAATAAAATAAAATTAGAAACATCGGGCTCAAAATTGCTTAGATAAAACAATTCCATTAATACAATCTTAACTTGATGATCGGAAATCTCTGAATATCTCTTTATTATGCTGTTGCAAAAGCCGGAAAGTTGTTTTGTTGAATCCAGCATTAATTTGTTTATTACCCTTGCTGCTAATATTGAATAGACCGGTCGGTTAGATACTGCAATATCCAACATTTCCTCCACCAATTCAGGATATTGTATGCACTTTTTAGCCGCAAAATCTATTGTTTCAGGGGAATCGTCGAATAATAATTTAATTGCATTCATAGTAATTACTTTTTGTTTTCCGGAAATCCGGTTTTTGTTTTTTTGGGTTTCTTTTCAAATTTCAAAAAGTAAAAACTTACATAGGCTTAATTTTAATTTGTTTTATAAACGGGGCTAAAAACGCTATAAGTATATATTTTATTGCTTATTTGTTGAAAAGATTTTTTTTAATGACCAACGATTGAAAAATGAATACTAAACTAACTAGTTTATTTCTTTGCCGCAGCTTTACACGGAGATTTATTGTCAGGCTAAAACATTACAGTCCAGAAATATTACAAACATCCATTAGTGCATTACTGGCAAAAAAAATCAGCGTTTTTCAGTGTCTTTTCTGCGGCTAAAAAAATAAGACTATGGTTTTTAGAAGCGTTTACCCTGTTAAAAGATAATTATTCAAACAAAATGAGTATTTTTGAAAAAAAATTATGGACAATCAAACAATAATAGGTATTTCTGCTCTGGCCTTGTTTCTGATTTCATATTATTTTTGGTTGCAGAAAAGAAAAAGAAAATGAAAAAAATTTCCATTGTTATACTATTAATAATTACGCTACAAAGTTTTGCCCAAAAAGCCACAAATGACTGCCAACCATTTGTTACCGGAGAATTTGTTTTAAAAGGTGACCCTGATATTTTAATAATACGCTCAGAAAATTTTCAAGTTGAATGGGATAAAAAACAAATGACAACATCATGGTACAAAATAAAATGGTTAAATAACTGCACTTATACCTCCACAATGATTAAAACCGACAATCCTTCCGAAGCAATCATGAAAGGTATGCCTGTAATAGTCGAAATCCTTGAAACCACCAAAGACGGTTATAAATACAAAATTTCTATTCCTGAATTTCAGGTTGAGGATTTTGGTTTTATTGAACAGGTTAATAAATAACCAACTATTCACACTTTTTTTACCCAAACACCACGGGTAACCCCCCATTTCCCATAAACACCAAGTGTTAAAACCCTGATTCACGAAAACACCACGGGTTAAAACCCCATTCATCCCCAAACACCACGGGTTAAAACCCATGGCTACGATTAGGCAACCCCTTCGGGGTTATTATTTGCACAAACCCTCAACCAACCCCCCATCTGCGAAGCAGATCCCAAACCATAGCTATGGGTTTCAACCCATAGGCAACAACCAATGGTTTCAACCCATAGGAAATAACCAATCGATTTCAACCCACAATTCACCAAAAATATTTCATATCAAAATTAACCCCATGATTTTTCAATAAATCAATCATTTCTTGTCTAAATGTTTCATTTGCATGATGTTCCTTTTGATTTTCTATATATTTAATTAATCTCTCCTTTTCCCTTATTGAATGTGTAAAAGACCCGTATCCAATCTGCCAATGTTCAAATTCCGGAAAAATATCATTTTGCTTAATCCATTTCGTTGAAGCAGCTTTTACTTCCTTTACAAAATCAGCAACAGAAATAGAGGGATGAATATCAACAGCAATATGCAAATGATCCTCCGTGCCATTTATTTTGTAAATAATACACTTTCTATTTCTGGCAATGGCATTAATATATCCAAATAACAAATCCCTATTATCTTCAATTAAAACAGGCCTGTGAAGTTTTGGCCCAAAAACAATTTGATATAAATGCGCCTTATAACTAGACATAATAATATATTTTGTGCAATAATATTAAATTTTCAATACACAAACAATATATTATTGAATTTTTTCTTTGTCGATTAAAAAATCGCAACCAAACCGCCTCTTATTCCTCCATAACCACGAGTTAAACCCCCCATTCCCCATAAACACCACGGGTTAAAACCCAATTCACGAAAACACCACGGGTTAAAACCCGCGGCTATGATTAGGCAACCCCTTCGGGGTTATTATTTGCACAAACCCTCAACCAACCCCCCATCTGCGAAGCAGATTCCAAACCATAGCTATGGGTTTCAACCCATAGTCAACAACCAATGGGTTTCAACCCATGTGAATTAACCCATCGGTTTCAGCGCATAATTCCCCCAAACACCACATGTTAAAACCCAATTCCCCCCCAAACACCACGGGTTAAAACCCATGGCTATGATTAGGCAACCCCTTCGGGGTTATTATTCGCACAAAACCATCATCCCACCCCCCATCTGCGAAGCAGATCCCAAACCATAGCTATGGGTTTCAACCCATAGTCAACAACCAATCGG
>JAFGXD010000170.1 GCA_016936815.1 Bacteroidales bacterium | reverse complement strand
TGATAAGCTTTCAGAGTTAATTAAAAAACCAAATATTGTAGCAATTGGAGAAATTGGTCTTGACAAAGCGAAGTCAGTAGATTTCAATGTTCAAACTATGGTATTTAAAAAACAATTAGAACTTGCTGCCAATATTAAAAAGCCTGTAATCTTGCATTGTGTTAAATCATTTCAGGAGTTTTATCTAGAATTTGCAAATTATCCCAACAACACGTATATATTTCATGATTATGCCGCAAATTTCAAAATTGCAACACAATTCTTAAAATATGATGTTTTTTTCTCTTTTGGAAAATCGCTATTAATGTCTAAATCAAAGGCATTAGATGCATTTATGAATCTTCCATTGGAAAGAATATTTTTAGAAACAGATAATTATGAGATTGACATAAAAGCTATTTATAAAAAAGCTGCTGATTTACGAGGTCTTTCTATTCAAATATTAAAAAACAAAATATTTGATAATTTTGAACAAATTTTCAAAAATAAATAAATGCACTGGTTATCTAGAACGGAATTATTAATTGGAAAGGATAAACTCGATATTCTTCAGAATTCTCACGTGCTTGTTGTTGGTTTGGGTGGAGTAGGAGCTTACGCTGCAGAACAGTTATGCAGGGCTGGTATTGGAGAAATGACTATTGTAGATGGAGATAAGATTGAATCCGGCAACAGAAACCGTCAACTTCCGGCACTTCTCAGCACCGAAGGAAAAGAGAAAGCATTGGTAATGGCAGACCGTTTGATGCAAATTAATCCGAATCTTAAACTTCATGTTATTAACGAATACATAAAAGAAGAAAGGATGATTGAAATTTTGGATCATCCATATAGTTATATTGTTGATGCAATAGATACACTTGCTCCCAAAGTTTTTCTAATCTTTCGATCATTGTCAAAAAATCTGCCAATTGTAAGTTCAATGGGCTCGGGAGGGAAGCTGGATCCTACATTGGTTCAAGTTACTGATATCTCAAAATCTTTTAACTGCAATCTGGCCAGAATGTTAAGAAAGAGGCTGCATAAATTAAAAGTCTATGAAGGAGTAAAAGTTGTTTTTTCGCCCGAAAAAGTAATTGAAAGTTCAATAATTATTTGTGAAGGAGAAAACAAGAAATCTACAGTAGGTACAATCTCTTATC
The DNA here is from genome assembly GCA_016936815.1 of Bacteroidales bacterium. GTDB lineage: Bacteria > Bacteroidota > Bacteroidia > Bacteroidales > GWF2-38-335 > GWF2-38-335. Next base: position 23,104 of record JAFGXD010000170.1, on the reverse strand, counting down.
TACCTCCGGTTTTTGGTTGTGTTTGCGCTTCTGTTGTTATTAGAGATTTGATAGAGTGAAAATAAGTAATAGAGTCAAAAAATGACAAATCTCATATTTTTTTTACATTTAAGTTAAAAAACTATCATAAAGCTATATTATTCCCCTATTTTTTTTTTTACATTTGCTCCCTTTAATACGAAAACCTATTTATAAAATGTCTAAGTCATTAAAACTCAGAAAAGGGTTAGATATAAGGATTAAAGGAACTGCGGAAAAAATTTTGGATAAACCTGAATTTCCAAAACTATTTGGATTAAGACCAACTGATTTTCAGGGTCTTGTTCCAAAGCTTACAGTTAAGGAAGGTGCTATTGTTAAGGCGGGCGACCCATTATTTTTCGATAAAAGAAATCCTGATATTCTTTTTACTTCTCCTGTATCCGGCACTGTTGCTTCTATAGTTAGAGGCGAAAGAAGAAAAATTCTTGAAGTAACAGTAAAACCCGATAGTGAAATATCTTACGCATCATTTGCTAAGGGGCAACCATCCGCAATGCAAAGGGAAGAAGTAATTCAGAATCTTTTGAAAAGTGGTGTTTGGCCTTTAATTAGACAAAGACCTTACGGAATTATTGCTAACCCTGCCGATAAGCCAAAAGCAATTTTTGTTTCAGGTTTCGATAGCAGTCCCCTAGCTCCCGATATGGATTATGTGCTTAAGGAATATGGACACGAACTTCAAATAGCTTTCGACGCTCTCAAGAAACTTACCGATGGAAAGGTTTACCTCACTCTAAATGGTAAATACGAAGCTGCAAAAGTTTTTTCAGCCCTAAAAGGTGTTGAAATTAACTATATTCAAGGCCCTCATCCGGCAGGAAATGTGGGGGTTCAAATTCATCATATTAATCCAATTAATAAAGGTGAAGTTATATGGACTGTTAATCCTCAGGATTTGGTGATTATTGGAAAGTTGTTTGATAAAGGTGTTTTCGATGCTTCAAGAATAATTGCTCTAACCGGCTCCGAAGTAAAAACTCCGAGATACTATCGCACATTTTTAGGAGCTTCAATAGAATCAATGGTTCTAGGAAATGTTTCAGACGGAAACCTTAGATATATTTCAGGAAATGTTTTATCCGGCACAAAAATTTCTGCTCATGGCTTTATAGGTTTTTACGATTCTCAAATTACTGTAATTCCTGAAGGCGATTATTACGAGTTCTTCGGCTGGGCAAATCCAGGATTTTCCAAATTTAGCACCTCTAGAACATTTTTTACATGGCTAAGTCCTAGAAAAAAATATAGAATCGACACAAACTTAAAAGGTGGAGAAAGAGCTTTTGTAATGACAGGAGAATACGAAAGAGTTTTACCAATGGATATTTTGCCGCAATTTTTAATTAAAGCGGTTATGGTGAAAGATATCGACAAAATGGAACAACTTGGTATTTATGAAGTTGTTGAAGAAGACCTAGCTCTTTGTGAATTTGTTTGTACATCAAAAATTGAAGTTCAACACATTCTTAGAGAAGGTTTGCAATTAATGATAAAAGAACTAAGTTAATTAATAGCTAATGAAAGCATTAAGAAGATATTTGGATAAAATTAAACCCAATTTTGAAAAGGGAGGAAAACTCTATAAGTTTAAATCCGTTTTCGAAGGTTTTGAAACATTTTTGTTTGTACCCAATAAAACAACATTTACCGGCTCGCATGTTCGCGATGCCATAGATATGAAACGTACCATGATTATTGTGGTAATGGCTCTAATGCCTGCCATGCTTTTTGGTATGTGGAATGTTGGATATCAGCATTATACAGCATTAGGACTTGAAGAAACTTTGCCACTTACTTTTTGGTATGGTTTTCTGAAAGTTTTGCCACTAATTCTTGTTTCATACATTGTTGGTCTGGGTATTGAATTTGCCTTTGCACAAATTAGGGGCCATGAAATTAATGAAGGCTTTCTTGTTTCCGGAATGCTTATTCCTTTAATTGTTCCCGTTACTATTCCTCTTTGGATGGTTGCAGTAGCTACTGCCTTTGCTGTTATTATTGGAAAAGAGGTTTTTGGAGGAACCGGAATGAACATTGTAAACCCGGCTCTAACAGCACGAGCTTTCCTGTTTTTTGCTTATCCTAAACAAATGTCTGGTGAAATTTGGGTTTCAGGACTTGAAGGTGAAAAACTGGTTGACGGATATTCAGGAGCAACAGCAATGGCTCAGGCCACCACCACAATAGATATGAATAAATCTCTTGAGGTTGCCAAGCAGGTTGGAGATAGCGATTTAGTTAGCAGTCTTCAATCGCAAATAGGTGCAACAATCGACGGACTTCCAAGTGCTTACGATGCTTTTATGGGATGGATTCCCGGCTCAATTGGAGAAACTTCTACTTTGGCTATTTTGTTGGGAGCCATAGTTCTTATTTTTACAGGAATTGGCAGTCTTAGAATTATGCTTTCGGTTTTTGCCGGAGGTTTCTTAATGGGACTCTTGCTAAATGCAGTTGCTGTAAATCCTTACATGGAAATTGACGCATATTATCATTTGCTTATTGGTGGATTTGCCTTTGGAGCTGTCTTTATGGCTACCGATCCGGTAACTGCTTCGCAAACTGCAAGAGGAAAAATTATTTATGGATTCTTAATTGGCGTAATTGCAGTAATAATTAGAGTGCTTAACCCTGCTTATCCTGAAGGAATGATGTTGGCCATTCTGCTTATGAATGTGTTTGCTCCGTTAATTGACCATTATGTGGTTCAAGGAAATATTAAACGACGATTAAAACGTGCTAAAGCATAAAATTTAAAATATACTGAAATGAATAAAGGAAATACATACATTTTTATCTATTCAGTTGTTATGGTTATAATTGTGGCCGCTGTACTATCTACTGCTGCTATGTTATTAAAGCCATATCAGGATAAAAATATAATGATAGAGAAAAAACTAAATATTCTCTCTTCTGTAATGGATGAAAAACCTGAAAAGAAGGATGTCGAAATGCTCTACAAAGAAAGAGTTACAGAAAGTTTTGCAATAAATAACAAAGGCGAAATCCTTGAAGGAATAGATGCATTTGACGTTGATTTGAAAAAAGAAATGAGAAAAAGTCCTGAAGAAAGAGCTTTACCGGTTTTTATTTATTCTTATCAGGGAAATACAAACCTTATTGTACCTGTAATTGGCAAAGGACTTTGGGGTCCGATTTGGGGCTATGTTTCTTTTGAAAACGATTTTAATACTATACATGGTGTTTCGTTCGATCATAAATCAGAAACTCCTGGGTTAGGAGCCGAAATAAATACCCAATGGTTTATGAGCCCTTTTAAAGGAAAGAAAATATTCGATGAATCAGGAAAGTTTGTTTCAATTACAGTTGTAAAGGGTGGAGCAGATCCAAATTCTTTGCATCAGGTAGACGGAATTTCAGGAGGAACAATTACAAGTAAAGCACTTGAAAAGATGTTAATCGATTGTATAGTTAGTTACGAATCTTATTTTAAATCTCAAAATAAATAAAATATGAGTTTGTTTTCTTCAAAAAATATGAAATTGCTGCGCGACCCATTGGGAGATAGTAATCCCATTACAGTGCAGGTTTTAGGTATTTGTTCTGCTTTGGCTGTAACCGCTAAACTTGAGCCTGCTGTAGTAATGGCTATTTCTGTTATGGCAGTAATGGCTTTTTCTAATGTTCTAATATCTATGTTGAGAAATACTGTTCCTAATAGAATTAGAATAATTGTTCAACTTGTAATTATTGCAGCTTTGGTAATTCTTGTAGATCAGGTTCTTAAAGCATTTGTTTACGATGTTAGTAAACAACTTTCGGTGTTTGTGGGGCTAATAATTACAAACTGCATAATAATGGGTAGACTCGAAGCTTTTGCTCTAGGTAATAAACCATGGCCTTCATTTTTAGATGGAATTGGTAATGCAGCCGGTTACGGTATTATTCTTATTATTGTGGCTTTCTTTCGCGAATTACTTGGCTCAGGAACTGTTTGGGGAATGGAAGTTTTTGGACATAAATCTGCAGATGTTGCCGAATCTACAGGATTATATTCTGTTGGATATGTAGATAACGGACTAATGATTCTTCCCCCAATGGCACTTATTACTGTGGGAATTATTATTTGGGTACAAAGAAGCCGAAGTAAAAACTTAATAGAATCTAATTAGTAATACCTTGAAATACAATATATAATGGAAAATTTAGTAAATATATTCGTTAAGTCCATCTTTATTGATAATATGGTTTTTGCATATTTTCTGGGTATGTGCTCATATCTGGCTGTTTCAAAAACTGTTAAAACATCATCAGGACTGGGAATTGCTGTAATTTTTGTTTTAGGATTTACTGTTCCTGTTAACTACCTTATTGAAAACTATATTCTTAAAGAGGGTGCAATGGCTTGGTTAAGTCCGGGTTTGGCCGATGTAGATTTGAGTTTTCTTAGTTTTATTATTTTTATTGCCTTAATTGCAGCAATGGTGCAGCTTGTAGAAATGGTGGTCGAAAAATTTGCCCCGGCTCTTTATGCTTCTCTTGGAATTTTCCTTCCGCTTATTGCAGTAAACTGTGCTATTTTGGGAGGTAGTTTGTTTATGCAGGAAAGAGAATATGCAAATATTGGAGAAGCAACATCATTTGGTTTGGGTTCAGGAGTGGGTTGGTATCTTGCAATAGTTGGTATTGCTGCTATTAGAGAAAAAATAAAGTATTCTAATGTTCCTGCGCCTCTTCGCGGACTTGGCATTACTTTTATTGTTACAGGTTTAATGGGAATTGCCTTTATGAGTTTTATGGGCATTGCTCTGTAAATTAATTAATTACGATTAATATTGATAATCATGATAATTCTTTCTTCACAAACAACGGTAATTTTAATTAGTATAGGAGTTTTTCTTTTCATTATTTTGCTCTTAGTTTCAATGCTTCTTTATGCAAAGGCAAAACTAACTCCAAAAGGTAAAGTTAAGCTTAAAATTAACGACGAAGAACCAATAGAAGTCGATCCGGGTTCAACCTTGCTTAATACTCTTAGCTCTCAGAAAATATTTCTCCCATCGGCTTGCGGTGGTGGTGGAACTTGTGGAATGTGTAAATGTCAGATTACCGAAGGCGGGGGCTCAATTTTGCCCACAGAAACTGGTTTTTTTACCCGTAAAGAGCAAATGAACAACTGGAGACTTGGTTGTCAGGTTAAGATAAAACAAGATATGCATATACATGTGCATGAGGAAATTATGGGTATTAAGAAATGGGAATGTGAGGTTGTTTCTAATAATAATGTGGCTACTTTTATAAAGGAGTTTGTTGTAAAACTTCCCGAAGGTGAAAGTCTTAATTTTAAGTCGGGTGGATACATACAAATTGATGTTCCTAAACTTGAAGTAGATTTTGGTAAGGATATTTTTGTTGAAGAAGAATATCGCGATGAGTGGAATCAGTTTAAAATGTGGGATTTAAAAATGAAAAACCCTGAAGAAACTTACAGGGCATATTCCATGGCCAATCATCCTGCCGAAGGTAATATTGTAATGCTAAATATTCGTATTGCTACTCCGCCATGGGACAGAAAGAAGGGTGGTTTTATGAATGTTAATCCCGGTATTTGTTCAAGCTTTATTTTTTCACGTAAACCGGGTGACAAGGTTATGATTTCAGGACCTTATGGGGAATTTTTTATTAAAGATACAAAAAGAGAAATGATGTTTATTGGCGGTGGTGCCGGTATGGCTCCTATGCGTTCTCATATTTTCGACCAGTTTAATACTCAACGAACCGAAAGAAAAGCAACTTACTGGTATGGAGCTAGATCGAGTAGAGAAGTGTTCTATGAAGAGCATTTTAGGAAAATTGAAAAAGAATTCCCTAATTTTAAATTCGAAATAGCTTTATCCGAACCAAAACCTGAGGATAATTGGACAGGCTATACCGGATTTATTCATCAGGTTATTTACGATAACTACTTAAGTAAACATGAAGAGCCGGAAGAAATAGAATACTACCTATGCGGTCCTCCTCAGATGAACGATGCAGTTCAAAAAATGCTTTGGGATTTAGGCGTTCCTGATGAAAATATTGCTTTTGACGATTTTGGGTCGTAAGTATTTATTTAAACGCTTGTTTTATAATATTTACCATAAAATGATAAATGCTATTTGTTAAGCAGTTTGTATAAAAAAATCTATCTTTGGTAAATTCTAATAAAATGGTTCGCAAATGAAGTACGATTTAGTGCCGTCTAAATTGTCAAATGGTGTATTGGAGTTAAATAATTCATCATAAAGAAAAGTAATTTTCTTTTTCTTTTTAATATATTCAATTGAAATATTTATTGACCCATTTTCTCCAAAACAATATTCTCCCATTTGCATATTGTATAGAATAATGCGATTTGGGCCATTGTCTTCTCCCGATAATTCAGGTTGTTTATCTTGTGGCCAAGGACTTGCAAAATACTCAATTACATAAACAAATTCTGTATTTAGAGTGTCAGTTTCAAATTCAAAATAGAATTGGCCTGTACCATCTTCACGGAATTCAATAAAACCCGGTGAGACCAGTGTGGGATCAGACATTCCAGATTCAACAACTTCTGTGATTTTCCATTTTAAGACAAAATAATTTTGTCCACGATATTTTTCCTTTCCACAACTAACAAATTGAAGCACAATTGCAAAAAGCACAAAATAAATACCTGTATTTTTACTTTGTTTTCTCAAGATATAGGGTTTCATTAGCTCCTGATTCAATATTTAAAGAATTGTCTGCATACCAAATTTGTTTCTTTCTTCCAAAATCCACAATTTTAAAATCTTTGTAAGGCATTCCTCCTCCGCTTGGATAAATATTAATAACAACATTAGTCTTTAAATCAATTAGTTCGTAGGTTCCACTCATCGAACTAATTGAATAACCAGAGGTAACGGCTCTATTCTCACGGGAGGGAGAAAAAGTAAATGTACCACCATATTCGTCAACCCTTTTAAAATTAAAAACCCCGGTTTCGTACAACATAGTGTCCAAGGATATTTTATATCCGTTGTAAAAGGTAAAATAATGCTTTTTTACTTCCCATTTACCTTCCATTATTTTCAATTCTTTTGTGTTTACCTTAAACCAGTTACAGGAATTTAAGAAAATACTAAAAAGTAGAAATAGAAAAAATATTGTATTTGTTTCATGAAATTCATATAGCAAAAATAATTATTGTATCGATATAAAAAATTGTTTTTCAACATGATGTATTTTGATACTGAAAACTAATTTAGAAGTTAATTTTTTGTAAATACATAAACAATTGATTAATAATTAGTTTCAGAAAAATTCATTATTTTTACTTTTTATTTAATAATTTCGCCTCCACTTAATCATTAAATTTTCTTAAAACATAATAAATCCATTATAAAAACGTATTGTATTAATTCAATATAAAAACTATCTTTGCGGACTATTTGAAAATGAAATACAAAATAATATACATAGCAGGCCTTGTTCTAATTCTTTCATCTTGTAGCAAATATCAGAGATTGCTCAAGAGTACAGATTATGATTTGAAATACTCGAAGGCCGTTGAATACTACGAAGATAAAGATTACTATCGTTCTCTTACTCTTTTCGAAGAAATGTATCCCTATTGGAAATGTCAGGAAAAAGGCGAGCAGATTTATTACTATATTGCTTATTCTCACTATGGTCAGGGCGATTTTATTTTAGCCGGTTACCACTTTAGAAATTTCGCCAGAACTTATCCGCGTGGAAAACATCTGGAGGAATGTTCCTATATGGCGGCATATTGTTATTATCTTGATTCTCCTGAAGCTAGTCTGGACCAGACATATACTATTAGCGCAATTGAAGAACTTCAGTCTTTTATTAATAAATTTCCCGAAAGCGATAAGGTCGACAAATGCAATGAGCTTATTCTTACTCTTAGAAAAAAATTAGAACTAAAATCTTATATGGCAGCCAAATTGTACTTTGATATTGGTTATTATAAAGCTGCTGTAACTGCTTTGAAAAATAGTATTAAAGATTTTCCGGATTCTGATTACAGAGAAGAAATCCTTTTTATGATTGTGAAATCTAATTACTTATTTGCTGAAAATAGTATTGAATCGAAACAAGTGGAAAGATTTAGAGCTACCGTTAGCGAATATCAATCGCTTGTAGATGAGTTCCCAAGCTCCAAATATCAAAAAGAAGCTGAAAAATATTACGATAAATCATTGAAATTTTTAGAAAACATCAAATAATTCTATTATGGACTACAAAAAAACTACAGCTCCGGTTTCAACTATTACTCATAATCTTCACCAACTTGAGAATGGTACGGATAATATCTACCAAACCGTTATGATTGTTGCTAAAAGAGCAAATCAAATTGCTGTGGAAATGAAAGAAGAACTCAACAAAAAACTTGATGAGTTTGCTTCATATACAGATAATCTGGAAGAAATTTTTGAAAATAGAGAACAAATTGAAATCTCTAAGTTTTACGAAAGACTCCCAAAACCTTCTCTTATTGCTCTTCAGGAGTTTATGGATGAAAATATTTACTTCCGCCTGAATAATGTAGCAGAAGAAAACTAAATATGCTTAAAGGGAAGAAAATAATTCTTGGCATCACAGGAAGCATTGCTGCTTACAAAGCGGCTTCTTTAACTCGTCTGCTTGTTAAGGAAGGTGCTGAAGTTAAGGTTGTTATGACTCCTCTTGCAAAAGAATTCATTACTCCTGTTACTATGGCTACCTTGGCCAATAACCCTGTTATGTCGGAATTCTTCTCTTACGACGATGGCGATTGGCATTCACATGTCTCTTTGGGCGTTTGGGCAGATCTTTTTCTTGTGGCTCCTGCTTCTGCAAATACTATGGCCAAAATGGCAAATGGTATTTGCGATAATTTACTTCTTACTACCTATCTTTCAATGCGTTGTCCCGTAATGATTGCTCCGGCAATGGATATGGATATGTTTGCTCACCCGGCTACTCAAAACAATATTAAAACTCTAAAAGAAAGAGGTAATATTATTGTAGAACCGGCTTCGGGAGAACTGGCAAGCGGACTGATTGGAAAAGGCAGAATGGAAGAACCCGAAGCAATTCTAGAGCACGTTAAAAACTTCTTTCAAAAAAAAAAAAGACTAAGTAATAAGAAATTTCTAATTACTGCAGGTCCTACTTACGAACTAATTGATCCTGTTCGTTTTATTGGTAATTTTTCATCAGGAAAAATGGGCTACGCTTTGGCTGAAGAAATTGCCGCACAAGGTGGCGATGTTACATTGGTTTCCGGTCCCGTAAATATCTCTGTTTCAAATAATAATATTTCGGTGGTGAATGTTGTTTCGGCTTCCCAAATGCTTGAGGAAACAAAAAAACTAGCCAACAAAGCCGATGTTTGTATTATGGCTGCTGCTGTTGCCGATTATACTCCGGAAACATTTTCGGAAGGAAAACTGAAAAAGAAAGACAATAATTTGCAAATAAACTTAATTCCTACAGCAGATATTGCTGCGGAAATAGGCAAAAAGAAAAAGAAAAACCAAATATTGGTGGGATTTGCTCTCGAAAATGAAAATGAAAAAGAAAATGCCTTCTCTAAACTAACAAGGAAAAATTTGGATTTTATTGTGCTTAATTCGCTGAACGACAAGGGAGCAGGCTTTGGTTTCGATACCAACAAAATTACGATAATAGATAAAAACAATAAAATTGACGAATTCGAGTTAAAGCATAAACGCGAGGTCGCTAATGATATTATTAATAAAATAACTGAATTATGGTAGTTTTTTCAAGAATCATATTTTTTATTTCTTTTTTAACCATTGGAAATATACTTGTAGCTCAGGAACTAAACTGTAGGGTGCAGGTAATTAGCAGTCAGGTTCAGGGAACCAACAAACAAAAATATGAAACTATGCAGACTTCAATTTTTGAGTTTGTAAATAATACTAAATGGACAAACCATGTTTATTCAATTGACGAACGTATAGAATGTAGCTTCATTATTACTATTCAAAAAGAAATTTCTGCCGACGAATTTGAGGGACAAATTCAAATTATTTCCAGCCGCCCGGTATTTAATTCTACCTATTATTCAAATCTGTTTAATTATGTTGACAAGAATTTTAAGTTCAAATATGTTGAATTTCAAACACTTGATTTTAACGAAAATACTCATTCTTCAAACCTAACTTCAATTTTAGCCTATTATGTTTATGTGGTTTTAGGTTACGATTACGATACTTATTCTTTTGAAGGCGGTGATGTATTTTTTAAGAAAGCCGAACAAATTGTAAATAATGCTCAAAATGAAAAGGAAAAGGGATGGAAAGCTTTTGAAAGTCAGAAAAATAGATATTGGCTAATTGAAAATATCTTAAATGACAAATATGCTGATTTTCGTTCTTGTCTTTATCGCTATCATCGTCTTGGACTTGATGTTATGGGAGAAAAAACAGACGAGGGACGTTCCGAAATAGCTGAGTGTTTAACACTTGCACAAAATGTTCACAGGCAACGACCGGGACTTTTTATTCTTCAAATGTTTTTCGAAACCAAGGTTGATGAATTAGTATCTGTTTTTTCTGAAAGTTTTCCCGATGAAAAAAATAGGGTTTACAATATTCTTAAGGAAGTTGATCCTGCAAATAGCGCCAAATACGCCAAAATTAGAGAGACTAACTAACGGTTGATAAGTTTTGGAAAATCAAATCTGCTCTTTATTTTTCTTTAGTTAACTTTGTGCAATAAATCTGTTTCAATATGCTGAAATCGTTGAAAATTCAGAATTATGTACTTATTGAAAATCTGGAAATTGATTTTTCTGTTGGACTTTCAACTATTACTGGAGAAACCGGTGCCGGAAAATCGGTGCTAATTGGAGCTCTATCTCTAATTTTGGGAAACAGAGCAGATAGCGATTCCATTTTTAATAAAGAAAAAAAATGCGTTGTTGAAGGCTTTTTCGATATTTCGAATCTCGGTCTTGAGGCCTTGTTTATTGCAAACGATTGGGATTTCGATAATTATACCATTTTAAGAAGAGAAATTGCAGAAAACGGAAAAAGCAGAGCCTTTATTAACGATTCACCTGTAAGTCTCAAAGAATTAAAGGATCTGGCTAATCAGCTAATTGATATTCACTCACAACATCAGAATCTTGATTTAGGTTCGCATTTATTTCAACTAAAATTATTGGATTCTTATGCTAATAATCTGAAATTAGTTAAAGAATATAGGGGTAAATTCATTGAATTTCAAAAGCTTATAACGGAAATTAAAATCCTGAAAGAAAAACAAGCCAAACAAATTGCCGATAAAGACTATTTCAGTTTTCAATTAGAACAACTGGAACAAGCCGGTCTTGTTGAAAACGAACAAGAAGAACTTGAAAATGAACAAGAAGTACTTTCAAATGCGGAAGAAATTCTTTCAGTATTAAAATCTGTTTCCGATGAACTGGTTCAGGAAGAAAATAATTTAGTGGATAGATTTAAATCAATAAAAAACAGAGTTCAAAAAATTTCTAATGTTTATAAACCGGCAGGAGAGTTTTTGGAAAGACTTGATTCTTTGCTTATTGAGACTAAAGATTTGGGTTTTGAAGTTGAGACGGCAGGTTCTTCAATAGAAATAAATCCCGGCAGACTTGATGAGGTAAACCAAAGACTAGACAATATTTACACGCTTTGCAAAAAGCATAATGTTAACGGAGTAAATGAGCTTATTGAGGTAAGAAATAATTTGGAAGCCGGACTTTTAAAAACAAATTTGGATGATTCGAACTTGGAGGCTCTTATTAAAAATTCAGAAAGCAAAGAGAAAGAGCTTAAGGAATTGGCCAATAATCTTAGCAAAAGAAGAAAGACCGTTATTCCCGAACTCGAAAAAACAATTACCGGATATTTGCAATCATTGGCAATAAAAAATGCAGTTTTTAAGATAGATTTGTCGGTTGAAACTAATCTGAATTCAAATGGAATAAATACTGCCAATTTCCTTTTTTCTGCTAATCAATCTGTTGCTCCACAAGAAATTAGTAAAGTTGCAAGTGGAGGTGAAATTGCCCGATTAATGCTTAGTATAAAGCTTATTCTTGCAAAATCTCTCCAAATGCCAACAGTTATTTTCGATGAGATAGATACCGGAGTTTCGGGAGAGATTGGAGACAAAATGGGAAAAATGATGAAGGAAATGTCTTTGGGCAATCAGGTTATTGCAATTACTCATTTGCCACAAATTGCATCTAGAGGCGATTCTCATTATTTGGTTTATAAAGTTGAGAAAGAAAACAAATCTCAGACCTTAATAAAACTACTTAATTACGATGAAAGGCTTTTCGAAATAGCCAAAATGTTATCGGGTGAAAAAACCTCGGATGCAGCCATTGAAAATGCAAAGGTTTTACTTGCTCAGAAGAACTAATACTAAACGAAAAAATTCAATTATGGCTTATAATCTATTGAAAGGAAAGAAAGGAATTATTTTTGGTGCTCTTAACGATAAATCTATTGCATGGAAAGTTGCCGAAAGGGCATGGGAGGAAGGAGCAACATTTACCTTAAGCAATACCCCGGTAGCAATACGTTATGGAGAACTGGATGAACTTGGCAAGAAAACAGGTTCTAAAATTATTCCTGCCGATGCAACCAGTTTAAGCGATTTGAATATGCTTTTTGAAGAATCAATGGATTTTTTGGGTGGTAAGCTTGATTTTATTCTTCATTCAATAGGAATGTCGATGAACGTTAGAAAGGGTAGGACATACGACGATTTAGATTATTCCTACCTTCAAAAAACTATAGATATTTCAGCAATTTCGTTTCATAAAGTTTTGCAAACCGCCAGGAAATTAAATGCCATTAACGAATGGGGTTCTGTTGTAGCACTTTCTTATGTTGCTGCTCAACGAACTCTTTACCGATATAACGATATGGCCGATGCAAAAGCTATGCTGGAATCTGTTGCTAGAAGTTTTGGATATATTTACGGAAGAGACAAAAAAATTAGAGTAAACACTATTTCTCAATCGCCAACTCCAACCACTGCAGGTTCGGGAGTAGCAGGTTTCGATGGTCTTATGGATTTTACAGAAAGAATGTCGCCGCTTGGAAATGCAACAGCCGAGGAATGTGCCGATTATTGCATTACTTTGTTCTCGGATTTAACAAGAAAAGTAACCATGCAAAACCTTTTTCACGATGGTGGTTTTTCTAGCATGGGTATGAGTCTTAGGGCTATGAATGTTTATAATCGAAGCCTTGAAATTGACGAAAATGAGGATTAGATTTACTCCACCCAATTAGGCTTACGTTTTTCCAAAAATGAAGCCATACCTTCCTGACCTTCTTTTGAAGCTCTAAGTTCTGCAATCATTCTTGCAGTGTAATCAATCGATTCGTCGAAGGATAGTTTATTAGAAATGTCGTAAATTAATTGCTTGCAAGCTGCCATAGCGTCCGGACCCGAAGTCATTAATACAGAAATAGTTTTAGCTACATATTCCTCAAGCTCTGCTTCGGGAAGAGATTTGTTTACCAATCGGTACCATTCAGCTTCTTTTCCGTTAAACCTTCTTCCTGTAAGCATTAGGTCTCTGGCTCCATATTCGCCAACTCTTTTGGCAACGTAGGGAGAAATGGTTGCAGGAGCAATTCCAAGTTTTACTTCGCTAAAGGCAAATTTTGTTTCATCTTCGCAGTAAACAAAGTCGCATGCAGCAAGAATTCCGTTAGCTCCGCCAATTGCAGCGCCATGAACCACGGCAATGGTAGGTTTTTTACAAGTATAAATTACATTAAAACATTTTGTCAGATTAAGGCTGTCGCGGTAGTTTTCCTCATATCCGAATTCTGCGATACCTTTCATGTAGTTAAGGTCAGCACCGGCACAGAACGATTTTCCTCGTCCTTTTATCATTGCAACACGAACTTCAGGCATATTATTAATTTCTTGGAAACATTCAATTATCTCTGAAATCATTATGTCATTCATAGCATTGTGCTTATCGGGACGATTAAACCAAACTATTCCAATTTTTTCTTTTATTTCGAATTCGATATGGGTAAAATTTTTCATTTTATTGTTTTTATGGGTTTGGCTGCTAAAATAGTTTATTTTTTAATAATTTACAATTTTTGAAACAAAGGGAAAAAACGGCTATTTCAAACTAAAAGGTACAAATTTACATAAAACATTGTAAATCAATAATTAATAACTTTCAATAATAAACCATTCCTGCGTAACCAACCCAATGATTAGGATTTGCCGGAGCTGTATTTCCCATGCCAATATCATCAACAGGAATAGCATCTAATTCAAGACTTGTACCGTATTTTACCAATTTACCATTGAGCGTTGAATTAAACTTATTATTTAAATGCATAGAAAACAATAAACCAAAAGGAACAGAATAGCGTCCACACCAAGTCCATTTATAGGCCTTAAAATCGTTTTCTTCTGTGGTATAGGAAATAAATTTCTTCACTTTTTCTTCTGTAACGGTTCCTTTAAGGCAATTGTTAATTATTTCATATTCATGTGAAACAGCCAAATTGTAGCCTTCTGAATCTGTTCCATATCTGTTGTATTGCCTTCCCGACCATCCTTCATCGCCGTAATGAACAGCATCGTTACTAATAATTACTGCAAAATCCTTACCCCAATTAAGACTATTGTTTCTACAAATATTGCTAAATTTTTCAGCAAAATGTTCAGCATTTGAGTTCATTGATTCAAAATCGGAAAAGGGTATAAGTACCGGAATTATTTCAATATCGTTTCTGTAGTATTGAAGAAAAGGTAACAAAGCTTCCAATGAATGTTCAACAATATGGAGACTATCGTTTACAGTATAATTTAACGGCGAAAATGCTTTAAGTAAGGAATCGCGATAGGCAGATATTTTTACAGATCCCATTGCGCTTTCCCAATAATCGAATGTTTCGAAAACCATTGTATTTTCTAAATTAAACATATATGCTTTGTGAGCAACTCCAATTAGAATAACTGTTTTAATGTTAAGGTCTTTTAAAACAGATAAATATACAGGGCCGGCATAAGTGTAGTCGTCGTGTGGACAAATTATTGTTTTAATCTTGGTTGAAGAGTCAACACCTGCAGTTTTTCTGGCAAATTCAATTTCATATCCATGCAAGTTTTCAATACGTGAAATAATTTCAGTAATTTGCTGCTTATTTGTTGCAAAACCTTTATTATCAATTTGTTTTCTTGAATTTTTATTGTCATCTGTAACCACAATAATAGCAGAAAGGCCTAAAAAAATAAAACTTATTAGATAATTAGTCATAATTAAATATTTGTCCAAATTTAATAAATTAACAATATTGACGTACATTTATTTCTCATATTTATAAAAAAGAATGAAATATTGAAACTAAAGGTATTTTTGACCGTATTGTTAAAACCTAAATAAAAAATGTTACTTTTATACCTGAAACCCTTATCTAAACTATTATGAAGGAAATAATAAGAAAAAAACTGCTAATTGCATTGGTAATATATTTGTTAGTAGGTTTTATTTGTATTTTGTTTAGTAAAGATGTTTTGCTTTTGTTTGAAGACACAATTTCAGCCAATAGTCAAATGATATATTATTCTGTTTTTGTTCTTTTTACAACATTATATATGTTTTTGGTTTTCAAAAATATAAATAATAAAAAACTAAATTTTGCTTATAATGACAATTCCAGATACAGGAGTTTAATGGAAAGTCTTACATCGGGAATTATTTTTGCAGATACAAAGGGAAATATTATTGAAGCAAATAAAACAGTAGTTGGAATATTAGGTTCCCCATCGGAGGAAGCAACAAAGGATATAAATCTTCTTACATTTCCAGCATTGGTAGAAGCCGGATTTTCTGATGATTTTAAGAAGTGTGTAGAAAACGAAATTAGCATTATTAACGATTCTGTTTATATAACTGCCTGGAAGAAAGAAGTGTTTGTTCGTTATGTATTAAGTCCAATTCATGAAAACGATAAATTGGTAGGCGTTTTATTGAATATTCAGGATTTATCTGCAATAAAACAAGCTCATGATCAGATTATTGAATCGAAAGAAAATTTGCTTGTAACTCTTGATAGCATTGGCGAAGCAATTGTTGTAACCAGTCCCGATGGAACAATTGAAAGGCTTAATCCTATTGCTGAAATTATTAGTGGATGGAAACTTGAAAAGGCAATAGGGAAAAATATAAATGAAGTATTCCCTGTTCACCATTCAATAAGTGGTGAGAGAATTGAAACTCTTGTAGAAGAGGTAATTTCGGAAAGAAGGACAATTGATAAAAATGAAAACCTACAATTGTATTTAGGAGATAATGAAAAAATAAGTATTTCAATTAATGCAGCCCCAATTTTAAAATCAGGTGAGGAATTTTTGGGGGTTATTTTTGTTTTTAAAGATATTACCGAAAAAACATTTTTGCATAATCAAGTTATTGAAAGAGAAAAGAAATTTAGAACTCTTTTTGAATCGGCCAACGATGCCATATTTATAATGAAGGGGGATGAGTTTATTGATTGCAACAAAAGAACCCTTGAAATATTTAATTGTGAGGAAGAAGATATTATTGGCGCTCCTCCTTATAAGTTTTCTCCAACTCACCAAAAGGATGGAAGTTTATCTATTGAAAAGGCAAGAGAAAAAATTCAGAAAGCAATAGAAGGAAAACCACAGTTTTTCGATTGGATACATAATCGTTTAGACGGTTCTACATTCGATGCAGAGGTTAGTCTTAATCGTATAGAGCTTTTTGGAGAAATATATATTCAGGCAATAGTTAGAGACATTACAGACAGAACTTTTGCAGCAATGGAACTAGAGGAAAGTGAGATTAAGTTTCAAACACTCACTGAAACAACATCATCTGCAATTTTTATTATACAAGGTGAAAAATTTAGGTACGTAAACAAAGCAACGGAATTAATTTCGGAATATACTCAAAACGAGTTACTTGAAATGAAATTTGAAGAAATAATTCATTATAATTTCAGGGAATTAGTAAAGGAACGTGCTTTTGCAAGACAAAGAGGAGAGCATGTTATTAATAAGTACGAGTTTATGATTGTTACAAAAAATAACAAAAACCGTTGGCTCGATTTTTCTGCTTCACAAATTGAATTTGATGGTATGCCTGCAATTTTAGGTACTGCTTTCGATATTACCCCCAGAAAACAAAATCAAAATTTATTGCACATTCAGAGGGATTTAGGTATTTCTTTGGGGTTAGTATCTAATCTTAATGAAGCTCTTAGAATAATACTTGGAGCTACTATTGAAATTGAAACTATTGACTATGGAGGTATTTACTTTATTAACGATTTAACCTACGATTTAGATTTAAAATCATCAATTAATCTTCCTGAAGAAATTATTGATAGTATTAGTGTTATTGATTCAAATACCTATTTAGCACGACTTGTAATTAAAGGAAAGCCTGTTTATGGTCCAACTGCAGAAATAACCAGAAATACCGAAATAGAAAACTATGCAGATAGAATGAAAGCTATGGGTATTATCCCTGTTCATTATAATGGAATTGTTGTTGGAGCAGTTGCTTTAGGCTCATACACTCACGAAGAAATTGATGTAAATATAAGAAATGCTTTAGAATCAATAGCCGGCAGAATAGGTGGGGTTATTGCCAGAGTTAGAACCGAGGAGGCATTAAGAGCTTCAGAAGAAAAGTATAGGGAAATGGCAACATTAATGCCTCAAACAATTTTTGAGTGCGATGTAAATGGTAATTTTATTTATATTAATCCGGGAGGATTAAAAACTTTTGGTTACACCGAAAAAGACCTTCAAAATGGCTTTAATGTTGTTGAAACTATTGCTCCGGAAGAACGGCAAAGGCTTGGAATGGCCTTAAAAAGCAGAGTTTTACAAGAGGAATTATTAAATATTGAATATACTGCTATTAAGAAAAATGGTGAAAAATTCCCAATACTTATTAATTCTACTCCTGTTGTTAATAATGGAAAAACTGTTGGGTTTAGAGGTTTAGTAATTGATGTTACAGAACAAAAGAATGCTGAAGATGCAATTAAGCGAAGTGAGGAAAAACACAGACTTATTTTTGAAAAATCACCCTTAGGAATTATTCGTTATAATCAGGATGGAATTGTAACAATGTGTAATAATGCCCATTTAGATATTCTTGGAATTAAGAAGGAAAAAGTCTTAGGTTTTAACATGAAGGAGAAGCTTAAAAACAAGAAACTAAGAGACAGACTTATTGAGTCATTAAATGGAAATCAGGTTTACTTTGAAGGAGAATATCGTGTTGGACCCGATGTTCCTCCGGTTTATATACATGCCGAATTTGCCCCTGTTGAAGAAAATGGAGTGATAATTGGCGGTATGGCCCTTGTTGAAGATATTTCGGAAAGAAAACTTGCCGAGAAAAATCTCTTGCAGGCTAAGGAAGCAGCAGAAGCTGCAAATAAATCAAAATCTGCTTTTCTTGCAAATATGAGTCATGAACTTAGAACGCCAATGAATTCAATTCTTGGAATGACTGAATTACTGAATAAGACAAATTTGGATGAAAATCAAAAGAATTTCCTAAATGTTATTAATAAATCGGCCGACAATTTGCTATATATTATTAACGATATTCTGGATATTTCAAAAATTGAAGCCGGAGAACTTGTTTTTGAAGAATCTCCATTTAATATAAAGGATGTTTTTGCCAATTTAATACACCTTCTTTCTTTTAGGGCAAATACTAAAGGTATACATTTGGAATCCCCATTTCTTGATTCAGGAATAGACCTTGCTGTAATTGGCGATTCGGGAAGACTTAATCAAATTCTTCTAAATCTAGCTGATAACTCTCTTAAATTTACCGAAAAAGGAAGAATTAAACTCGATTTAGAGAAAACGAAAGAAGATGCTGAGAATATTTCAATAATATTCTCGGTTAGCGATACCGGAATTGGAATTGCCCCGGAAAAGTTAGATAAAATTTTCGATAGCTTTGTTCAAGCCGATGTTAGTACTTCAAGAAAATATGGAGGAACCGGGTTAGGTCTTTCAATTTCAAAGCAACTAATTACTAAACAAGGCGGAAAAATATGGATGGAAAGTAAGGAGAATGAAGGAACAACTTTCTTTTTCGAATTAAGTTTTAAAAAATCAAATCTTAATGAAGTTGAGGATTCTAAACTAAAACCTTTAATTTATGATAATGTAATAAATGATTCACTTAAAGGAGTTAGTATTTTACTTGCCGAAGATCAGGAATTTAATCAGCTTATGGTTACGGCAATGGTAAGAGATTGGGGTTGCACAATAGATTTAGCAAATAATGGTCAAGAGGTTATTGATAAGATTAATCTAAAAGATTATGATTTGATACTAATGGATGTTCAAATGCCTGTTATGAATGGGGTGGAGGCTACTAAATTTATTAGAAATAATATTTCTCCGCCCAAGCGAGATATTCCCATTATTGCTATTACAGCTAATGCTTTTAAAGAAGACCATATTCAATATATTGAAGCGGGAATGAATGATTCGGTTTCAAAACCATTTAAAGAAATAGAGCTTTTTAGAATTATTCAAAAAAATATTAAAAACTCGGCCTATGAAAAACATAATGTTCCTGAATCTATTGTCGAGGAAAGCAAAACACCAAAATTAAGGGCAAAAGACTTGTACGATCTTACAATGGTAAGAGATACAGCAAAAGGCAATTCCAGATTTCTAAATGAAATGCTTGAAATTTTTATTGAAAAAACAGCAAGAGAAATTGATGATATGTTAGACTCAATAGAAAAAGAGGATTTTGAACAATATGCAAGGCTTGCCCATAAACTTAAACCATCTTTTTCTTATATGGGTATGAAAAAGGCTGAAAAACTGCTGCTTCAATCGGAAGAAAGTGCTTTGAAAGATAAGGATTATGAACTTATTAGAAAAAATACAAAAGAATTAAAAGACATAACCGGTGTTGTAATTGCCGAATTAAATGAAATAATGATAAGAGAGTCTTAGTTTCTCTTATCTTTTTTGCTGCCCATATACATTTGGTATTTATAAAATTTGCACTCAATAGAGCCGTTTAATAAATCATGCCTTTCAGAAGTTTTTAGCCCTATTTGTTTAATAGCCTGAATGTTTCCACTAATAATCCAAGCATCATAATTATTGAAATTTGCCTTTAAACCATCTCCAATTTTTTTGTAGAAGGTTATGGAATCTTCCAGTGATAATCTCTCTCCATAAGGTGGATTCATTATAATTGTGCCCGGTCCCTGTGGAGGGTTAAAATCTGAAAAATCTTTCTGAATAACAGCAATTTTGTCATTTGGAACAAGCGACCTATCTATATTTTCTTTGGCTAAACCTATAGCTTTTGCTGAAATATCGCAACCGGTAATTGGAAATTCAATTTTTTTGATTGATTTCTGAGCTTCTTTTCTTAAATTTTCAAAAACTTTAGAATCGTAGTTTTTCCAATTCATAAAACTAAAATAGTTTCTATGTAACCCCGGTGCAATATTTGCTGCAATAAGTGCGGCCTCTATAAGTAAGGTGCCTGAACCACACATTCCATCAACAAAGGGTTTATCGCCATTGTATCCCGACATTAAAATCATTCCGGCAGCAAGATTTTCATTTAATGGTGCCGGATGACCGCCCGGACGATAACCTCTTCTGTTTAAAGGAATGCCTGTAGAATCTATTGAAATGGTACAGGTTTCGTTTGCTATATGTATATTTATGCTTAAATCAGGCCTTTGCGTATCAACTGAAGGTCTTACTCCTGTTAACTTTCTAAATTGGTCTACAATAGCATCTTTGGTTTTTAAAGCAACAAACTGACTATGATTAAAGAATTCTGAATTAACAACCGATTCCACTGCAAATGTTTGGGAAGTTGAAAGGAATTCAGACCAGTTTACTTGTTGTACACCTTTATATAAAAAATGCTCATTTCTGGCTCTAAATTCATGTATTGGTTTCAAAATCTTGATTGCAGTCCTCAAATATAAATTTGCTTTTATAAGTAGTATCTCATCTCCCGAAAAACTAACAGCCCTGCGAAGAATTTGAACGTTTGTTGCTCCTAAATTGGTAATTTCCTCAGCCAATATTTTTTCTAAACCAAAAAGAGTCTTTGCAATATATGTTTGTTTAAGCATTTTGCTTTTTGAAAAATTACTTCGATTTAGATTTTAATCTATTCTTAAATACCTTTTGAATTTCATCGCCAATCTTCTTAAATTCTTTATATGTGAATTCATCAGATTTAGCGTTATTACACCAATAGCAAGACAAAACCATATTGTCTAATGTATATTCATCGTTTGGTTTTTTTCTGTCAATTTCCATAAATTTACCTCTGGTAGCCAGTCTTTTTGTGTTAAGTTTTCCGGCTGCCAAAAGTTTTTCTATATCTTTTTCGCTTATACCACAATACTTGCATTTTCTTTTTTTACTTTCATTTTCGCCGTAAAAATTCATGAAATCTTCAAGTTTTATAAAGTAATTATCTATATACCAAGTCCTTAGGTCGTAATATAGTCCATCTTTAATTTTATTTTTTTCGTACCATTGTTTGTATGTTTGGTCTATTTCTCCAACTTTTAAACCTTCAAACTCGTCTTCATTTTTTGCAAGTTTATAGGCATTGGCATATTTTTCAGATAATACTTTTCTTTCTTCGCTATTTTCTTTTGCTAAAAAAGCTTCAAAAGCAGCTAACTTAACAGTAGTTTTTAAATTTTCCTTGTTTAAAATCTGTTTGAATAGGAATAAACTGAGTTGTTTGTCGAAATTTCTATTCTTAATTTCATTCCACTTTTGTTTTGCTTTACTAAAATCTTTTGTTTCCATAATCATAAATTAAAATTTGCGCAATTTATGAATTTCTTATTGAATTAATATAATCCTAATAAAAACTTAACATTGGAAATTGGTTATAATGCTTGTTATCAAGTTTTTAAATCAAAATCATATTTAACAAAATAGTAGCGTAGAAATCTGATTTTAGGGCAATAGTTAAAAGAGTTCTAAAAATTCAAAATTAATCCATAAGAATAAACCGGTTCACCAACTATTACCATTAATGCATCGTCGAGTTTTTCTATATTTTGACTTAACAAATTTGATGCTTTAAGGTAGAATTCGGTTTTGGAATTAATTACTACTTTTATTCCTGCATTTAACATTTGATAATCAGCTAGTTCTGTAATTAAGCCATTTGAATTGTCGAAAGATTCTCCTGAGGCTGGTTTCCAGTTCCATGCTGCACGGTCTTTCACAGAACGTAAACTAACAAAACTTGTTGCCGAAATTTTATTGCTGATTTTTATTCCATAATTCACTTTAGCAAACAACGACTGTCCAGGATAATAAGGTAGTGGGGTTCCTGTTGAGCTGTTTTGATTGTCGGAATAATTATAGCCTATTTCTATTTTAAGTTTTTCTAATGGTTTATACCTTACTGCTAATTCCATTCCCCAAATCTCTGCCTTGTGTACGTTGGTTCTTACCCATTTGTCAATTACTGTTGATGTATCAGGGTTTTCTGCCCATATTCCACTGTAAACAGGGGTTATCATATTGGTAATGTTAGACTTGTACGCATAAGCAAAAACCTGCAAATTGCTTGTTGGAACATATTCAATGCTTAAATTTGAATTAAAAGAGTATTCAGCCTCCAAATCAGGATTTCCAAAACGGTAAGCTCTTCCCGAATGTCCATAACCTTCTTCATACAATTCTTGAATGGTTGGTGCATGATATCCTCTTGAAACGCCTGCTCTTATTCTTATTTTGGAAAATGGGGAATATAAAATTGTTAATTTTGGAGATAAAACAGGTTCATTATTTTCAGTGTTATCTAAGCGAACTGCAGAATAGATAGTTATTTGATCTAAATCTGTTTCGTTTTGCAAAAATGCTCCCCAGGCAAATTGATTGTATTCGGCAACTGCAGTTCTTGTAAATTGCATATATCTGTAATCAATTCCTGCTGAAATTATATTCTTCTTGATTTTCTTGTAAGAAACAAATACTTCAGGATGAAATAATTGGTTTTTTTCTGAGTTTTGCT
>JAFGXD010000169.1 GCA_016936815.1 Bacteroidales bacterium | reverse complement strand
TTGATAACGTGTATATTATTGCATTGCATAACGAAATTCCTGTTACCAGTACAAAATCCGATGCAAATGGAAAATTTCAACTTTTAAAACTTAAAGCAGGCACATATAAACTTAAAGCTTTTGTAATAAACTACAATTATTTGGTTGTTGGTCCTTTCGAACTAAAAGATGGCCAAACAATTACAAAAGATTTTTCACTAAAACCAAAACCAGCAGAACTAATTGTTGATGATTTGGAAGTTGTTGGAGACGTAAGAGAGGAAAATGTTAGTAAGGTTAGCAACTATTATCCTTCCGGAAGCAGAAAAGTTAAATGTGATGCTTACGGCGGTGCTGCTTACAACGTTTCATACAGCAACGATGCTACTTATGTAGAACATAATACTGAATCTTATGACGTTATAAACGAAAACAATTTCAAGGAAGTAAAAAACGATCCTCTTTCAACTCTTTCTGTGGATGTTGATAGAGCCGCATATTCTAATGTAAGACGATTTATTAACCAAAATACTCTTCCTCATAAAGATGTTGTAAGAATTGAAGAAATGGTAAATTACTTCGATTACGATTATCCTCAGCCAAAAGATGAACATCCATTTTCAGTAAATGCCGAATTACATGAATGTCCCTGGAACAACCAACACCAATTACTTATGCTTGGTTTGCAAGGAAAAGAAATGCAATCGGAAGAGATTCCTGCAAGCAATCTTACTTTTTTAATTGATGTTTCGGGCTCAATGAATTCAGCAAATAAACTAGGTTTACTAAAAAAGGCATTTAGAATTCTTGTAAACAATCTAAGAGAAAAAGACAGGGTTGCAATAGTTGTTTATGCAGGCGCAGCTGGAACTGTTTTAGAATCGACCTCCGGAAAAGATAAGGCAAAAATTATTGCTGCTCTCGACAATCTTTCTGCAGGAGGTTCAACCGCTGGAGGAGAGGGTATTAAACTGGCTTACAAAATAGCAATGCAAAACTTTATTAAAGACGGCAACAATAGAGTAATTCTGGCAACTGACGGCGATTTTAATGTTGGGGCAAGCTCTAACGCTGAAATGGTTGACCTTATTAAGCAAAAAAAGGAATCAGGAGTTTTTCTAACAATTCTTGGTTTTGGAATGGGAAATTACAAAGATTCCAGAATGGAACAAATTTCTAATGCAGGAAACGGAAATTATGCCTACATAGATAACATACTAGAAGCCAAGAAGATGTTCGACAAAGAACTATGGGGAACACTTTTTACAATTGCAAAAGATGTGAAAATTCAGATTGAATTCAACCCTGCAAAAGTAAAAGGTTACAGATTAATTGGTTACGAAAACAGGCTTTTAAACAAAGAAGATTTTAACGACGATAAAAAAGATGCAGGAGAAATAGGATCAGGACATACAGTTACAGCTCTTTACGAGATAATACCTGCCGATTCGGACGAAACTGTTTCTAATGTAGATCCTTTGGAATACACAACAAACTCTATAAAGAATTCTGCAAATATGCTTACCGTAAAACTTAGATACAAAGATCCCGACAAAGACGAAAGCAAGCTAATTGTTGCCCGTTACAAAAGTTCCGATATTTCAGGAAAAACCATCTCCAACAACTTTAAACTTGCCTCAGCAGTTGCTCAGTTTGGTATGTTGCTAAGAGATTCTGAACATAAAGGAAGTGCAAGTTTCGAAAAAACTTTGGCTTGGGCCAGAGATGCCAGTTCAGATGATAAATATGGTTATAGAAATGAATTTGTAAAACTTGTTGAAGTAGCTGAATTGCTAAAAAAATAAATCATGTTCTTTTGTGCAGGGGTCGAATCAATCATAGGAAAATTGGTTCGACCCTTTTTTGGTATTACAGTTCTTAATTAATAATCATTTTTACCAATTGCAATAAGGGTTTTTAATTAAATGAGAATTGTAGTATCTTGTATCGCGACTTACTTCTCGTCCAATCCATTCAGGCAGTTCAATTTTATCTTTCTCTGAATCAAGTTCTACTTCAGCTATTACCAAGCCTTCGTTTTCACGGTAAAAAACATCTACTTCAAAAACTCTTCCGGCGAAAGTAATTTTATACCTATCCTTTTCTATTACAGAATCTCCGGCAAAATTCTCCAATAACTCTTTTGCATGATAATAAGGAATTTCATATTCGTATTCGGGTCTTGAAATGCCTTTGCGATTGCCTTTAATTGTAATAAAGCCTTTATCTTCAATTATTCTAATCCGCAAAGAAGCTTTGAGGGATTTTGCAATATAACCCTGAATTATTCTTTTGGGTTTCAATTCTTTTAAAAAATCAAGGTTCTTAACCAAGTATTTTCGTTCAATTTCGGTTGGCATTTAAAATAATTTTGAGAAGTTTACCTTTTTGATTGTTGAGCTAAACAAATGATTATTTTTATTCCTTCAACTTTCTAAAGAACAATAATAACTCCAACCAATATTCGTTGGCAGTAGCACATTCATCGCCCAGACTCTTTGTTCCATAATCACCGGTTCCTTTGGAAGGTTTAAAAACGGTTTTGTTTTGCGTTGGCACATTTACGAATAATTCCAACATATATGGATATTCCTTTACAGAAGAAGCAACAAAAACAGGTTTTTTGAAATTCTTCAATTCGTCTTTAATTTCTAAATCGGGCAGAAAAAATTCTCCCGGACTAAAGGCAATTACGGCTTTAACTTTAGGATTACCTTTTGCTGCCTTTAAAGCAAGGGACGCCGAAAAAGAACTTCCAAACAACAACACTTGTTTGTGGTTTTTGTAGAAGGCATAATCTATAGCTGCCAAAATATCCTTTTCGGAATCAATAAGTGATCTTGAAATACCTTTATTTTCAGCTCTTTCAGCAGTTTCATTTGAAACAAATTCCGACTCCTTTCCCGATCGCAAATCAACAGCAATGCAATTATATCCAAATTTCAGAAGCTTTTTTGCAATTACTCTGTATTCACCTCTTGAGCCGCCTATTTGATGAAATAATAAAATGTAAGGATCATTTTTGTTAACCTCATATATTTCGGCCGTAACTTCCAGACTATCAAATGACATGAAAGTAACTTTCTCCTGAGCTTGCAAGGAAAAGAGACTTCCAAAGAAAATCAGAAAAATAATATTTCTGTAAATTGTCATTTAAGTTTCAATTAGTATAATAATCTTATTTTTAAGCACTTCAACTACACCGCTTTTAATCTCAAAAATTTCTTCTTTGTTATTGCTAACAACCTTAATGTTTCCTGATGAAAGTGAGGAAATAATAGGAGCATGGTTAGAAAGTACCTCAAAAGATCCTTTTGTTCCCGGAACCTGTATTAAACTTGCTTCGCCTTCGAAGATTTTTTTGTCGGGTGTTAAAATTTCAACTTCCATACATTGTGTTTTTAGCAAAAATCCTGCCGTTATTATTTTTTGGAATCCGCAAGTAGTTTTTCTCCTTTTTCTATGGCCTCTTCAATTGTTCCAACAAGGTTGAAGGCTGCTTCAGGATATTGATCAACTTCTCCGTTCATTATCATGTTAAAACCCTTAATAGTATCTTCAATTGGAACCATAACTCCTTTAAGACCTGTAAATTGCTCGGCAACAAAGAATGGCTGAGACAAGAAACGTGCTACCCTTCTGGCACGGTGTACAACCAATTTATCTTCTTCGGAAAGTTCATCCATTCCAAGAATTGCAATTATGTCCTGAAGTTCCTTATATCTTTGTAATAGCTCCTTAACATTCTGTGCTGTAGTATAATGCTCTTCACCAACTATTTCCTTAGAAAGAATTCTAGAAGTTGAATCTAATGGATCAACGGCAGGATAAATACCTTGTTCTGCAATTTTTCTTGATAGTACTGTTGTAGCATCAAGATGGGAAAAAGTTGTTGCAGGAGCAGGGTCGGTAAGGTCATCAGCAGGAACGTAAACAGCTTGTACCGATGTAATTGAGCCATTTTTTGTAGAAGTAATTCTTTCCTGCATAATTCCCATTTCTGTTGCTAATGTAGGCTGATATCCAACTGCAGAAGGCATACGGCCAAGCAAAGCTGAAACCTCAGAACCGGCTTGTGTAAAACGGAAGATATTGTCGATAAATAATAAAATGTCGTTTCCTTTTCCTTTAGTGTCGCCATCGCGGAAGTATTCGGCAACTGTAAGTCCTGAAAGAGCAACTCTGGCACGGGCTCCGGGAGGTTCATTCATTTGTCCAAACACCATACTTACTTGCGATTCTTTTAGTTTTTCTTCATCAACTAATGATAAATCCCAACCTCCTTTTTCCATATCTTCCAAAAATGCATCAGAATATTTCATAACGCCGGATTCCAACATTTCTCTCAAAAGGTCGTTTCCTTCCCTAGTTCTTTCACCAACTCCGGCAAAAACCGACATTCCTTCGTAACCCTTGGCAATGTTGTTAATCATTTCCATAATAAGTACAGTTTTCCCAACTCCGGCACCACCAAAAAGACCAATTTTTCCACCTTTTGAATATGGTTCTATTAGGTCAATTACTTTTATTCCTGTATATAATATTTCCACTTCAGTACTTAATTCTTCAAAAATTGGTGGTTCTCGGTGAATCGGATAACCTCCTTCTTTGGAAAGTTGACCAATTCCGTCAATTGTGTCACCTGTAACATTCATTAGGCGACCTTTTATTTTCTCGCCAACCGGCATTAGAATTGGTGCTCCGGTAGCTATAACGTCCATTCCCCTTCTTAAACCATCTGTTGAATCCATGGAAATAGCACGAACTGTGTTTTCTCCAATGTGTTGTTGACATTCTACAATGATTTTTCTGCCGTCTTCGGCATGAATTTCCAAAGCATCATAAATGTTTGGTAGAGTTCCACCGTGTTTTTCGAAACTTATATCCACTACAGGACCAATAATTTGAATGATTTCACCAATAGTCTTTGACATTTTATCTTGTTTAAAAGGTTTTACAACAAAGATTACAAATTTAGCATTTTTATGGAATTCACCAATTTATAATGCAAGGATAAATGTAATTTTTTTTTTTGATTTTCGGTTTATGTTGTTGCAAAAAAAATGAAAAGTTTTATTTTAACCTGTCAGACAGTTTGTTAATGAGGTGTAGTAATTCGGATTTTTTTTCTTTTTCTACCTCTAATTGTAATATTTTTTTATTAGCTGAATCTGTAAGCTCTTTTATTTTGTTTTTTGTAAGTTCTTTTATCCCCAGATTTAAGAATGTTTTTGTTACAGCAGCAATTTTTTCTTCAGGTACAAAGTTTATTTTTTTAAGTTCCTCGAACAAATTACTTTTTTCCTTTTCATTTGCTAATTCGAAAGCCTTTATTAATAAAAATGTCTTTTTATTGCAAAGAATATCTCCACCTACTTTTTTTCCAAAAACTTCTGTATCACCAAATACATCAAGATAATCGTCTTGTAGTTGAAAAGCCAGTCCCATATCTATTCCACTTTCATAAAGTAAGTTAACGTTTTTTTCGGAAGTGTTTGAACATAAAGCTCCAATTTTTAGACAGGCAGCAAGCAATTCTGCAGTTTTAAGTCTAATCATTAATAAATATTCCTTTTCAGAAACATCGTCTCTTGTTTCAAAGTCCATGTCGTATTGCTGACCTTCGCAAACTTTTAGGGCTGTTTTATTGAAAAATGAAAGAATTTGGTTTTTGTTAGGCAGATTGCTTTCAATAATGTATCCATAAGCCTTAATCATCATTGCATCGCCGGAAAGAATTGCTGTGTTATTATCCCATTTCTTATGCACTGTGGGCATATTTCTTCTAAGAGAAGCATTGTCCATTATGTCGTCGTGCAGAAGAGTAAAATTGTGAAACATTTCAAGAGCAATTGCAGCAGGAAGGGCTTTTTCGAAATTGGGTTCAAACATGTTGCAAGCCATAAGAGTTAAAACCGGCCTCAATCTTTTTCCTCCCATAGACAAAACATATTCAATTGGTTGATAGAGTTTTTCGGGAGGAACAACCAAATTCAAATTATTGATTTCCTTTGCAATTATTTTTTCAAATTCAACAAAAGACGACATTATAATATTTTTAGTTTTTCAATTCAAATAGTCCGTGTTTCAAAATACGGGAAATGCCTTCCTCCAAAGGAATTAAATCTTTGTTAATTAAGGCTTTCATTTTTCTGATATCAGGTCTTCTGCCTAGCATATCTCCTTCTTTTAGAGGAGGAAGATGAACAATTTTTGATTTCGACTTTGTTAATCGAATTATCTCTTGGGCAAGTGTTAATATAGGAATTTCTTTATTGTTACCAATATTTGCAACATCGTTTACCAGTTTATCGGAGTAGAAGGCTTCCAAACAAGCATCGATATTATCGGTAATGTAACAGAAAGTTCGAGTTTGACTGCCATCGCCATAAATTGTAATATCTTTATTGTTGAGAGCTGCAATAAGAAATTTGCTTATTACAAAATGTTGACTTTGCTTTGGTCCGTATGTATTAAAGAATCTAAATATTGTAAATTCAAGTCCAAATTCTTGTTGGTAAGCTCTAAGAAAAGATTCGCCAACATTTTTAACAATAGCATAAGGAAGTCTTGAGTTTAGTGGTGTAGTATATTCATTTTGAGGGAATTCTACCGGTTCGCCATAAATTTCTGATGAAGAAGAGAAATATATTCTTTTAACACCTGTATTTTTCGAAAGAGTTACAATATTTTTTATGCCATCAATATCTTTTAGAACGTTAACAGGCTCTAAAAGGGTTTTTTGTACACCAACCATTGCTGCATAATGAAAAACATAGTCGAAGCGAAAAGCCATCATAATTTCAGAAATATCCCTTCTTACGTTAACATCGCATTTAATAAATTTCCAATTATCTTGTTTGGAAAGAGGTAGTTTTCCCAAATTGCCTGTAAGTAAATTGTCAACAATAACGACGTAATTATCTTTATCGGCAATAAGTCTTTCAGCAAGTTCGCTGGCAATAAAACCTGCTCCTCCGGTAACCAGTATTTTTCTGTTCATTATGCCTTATTCTTCAATTAGTAAATCTTTTTCTATTACAAGGTCATTTAGTTCAATATCTTCTTCTTCGTTAAAAATTTCAATAAAAGGTTCTTTGTTAAAAGCCTTTATGGTAATTGATTTTTCAAGCGACAAGAGTAAAGAAGGAAGCAATACGAGGTTTGCAAACATTGCCACAAAAAGAGTAAATGAAACTAACAACCCCAAAGCCATAGTTCCTCCAAAGCTTGATGCAACAAATATTCCAAATCCAAAAAACAGTACAATTGAAGTGTACATCATGCTTATGCCTGTTTCCCTAATTGCGTTTATTACAGATTTTCCTATATCCCAATTTGTAGAAATTAGTTCTTGTCGGTATTTTGCAAGGAAGTGAATTGTATCGTCAACCGAAATCCCAAAGGCAATGCTAAAAACCAATACTGTAGATGGTTTTATTGGTACACCCAAAAATCCCATCATGGCAGCAGTAAGAATTAGCGGAATAATATTTGGAATTAAGGAAACAACAACCATTCTTGCTGATTTAAACATAAATGCCATAAAAATCGAAATAAGAATAATTGCCAAAGCAAGGCTAATAAACAAGTTATTAATAAGATACGAAGTCCCTTTGAAGAAAATATAGCTTGTTCCTGTAAGTATTGTTGAAAATTCCTGATTGCTTTTGTTTTTTATTCCCAATTTTTCAGGATTAAAAATGGTATCTATTTCGGCTTGAATAGAATCGGTGAGGCCTTTCATTCGAGTAGTTCCAATATCGTGCACATTTACAGAAATTCTTGTAATTTGCCTTAAACTATCTATGTATGCATGAACCAACCCGGAATTTTTGTCTCCATCGGATTTTACGTAGTTCAGAATCCATGTTTTTTCCTGATCGTCAACCGGCAGGGTATATTTTTCAATATTTCCATTGTAGAAAGCCTGACGTGAAAATTTGGCTACTTCAATAAATGAAATAGGTTTAGAAAGTTCAGGATATTTTGACAACTTTTTTTGAAGTTTATCTATTTTTACTAAGGTTGATAATTTGAATACCCCGTTAGGTTTTTTCGTGTCTACAAGAATTTCTAATGGCATTACGCCATTCATTTGCTTTTCAAAAAACTTCAAATCGGTGTAAATAGGATTATCGTGGGGAATATCGTCTACCATAAATCCCGTCGTCTTTATTCGAGTAATTCCCCAAAATCCAATTACCAAAATTAAGATTGTTGAAATATAAATTACTCTTCGGTGGTTAATGGTGTAATGAACCAATCCGTTGATAAATTTACCAACAAGTTTATTGTCTAAATGCTTAATATGCTTTTCTTTTGGTGGGCTAATAAAACTAAAAATTATTGGAATTAGTAGAAGAGCCAGAAAGAAAACGCCCATTATATTTATTGAGGCTACTATTCCAAATTCTTGTAGAACCTCAGAGCTAGTAATAATAAAAGTTGCAAAACCCGAAGCAGTTGTTAGGTTTGTTAGAAATATTGCGTTTCCAATTTTACGAATAACCCGCTGAAGGGCAAGTATTTTATTTCCGTGTTTTTTATATTCCTGATGATATTTATTAAGAAGGAAAATGCTGTTGGGGATTCCAATTACAATTAACAATGGCGGAATCATTCCGGTAAGCATTGTGATTTTGAAGTTTAACAAAACCATTGTTCCCATTACCCAAATAACGCCAATTCCAACCACTAGCATTGAAAAAAATACGACTTTAAATGAACGGAAAAATATGTACAAAATAATAACGCAAACCAGCATAGCCAGTAAAATAAACATCATTATTTCTGTTTTTACCATTTTGGTAACAGCTGTTCTTATGTAAGGAAGACCTGAATAATATAACTTAACATCTTGCTCTTTCGAGAATTTATCGGCAAGTTCAATTATTTCCTGAATTAATACATCTCT
>JAFGXD010000168.1 GCA_016936815.1 Bacteroidales bacterium | reverse complement strand
ACAATTTCCAGGCCTTGTTCTGATAAGGTTTTTAAATTCAAGGCTTAACAATACCGGAGAAACTTTGCTAACTGGAAGATTTGTTTGAAGGCTTATGAAATCTATACTTATTGGACCTTGCTTTTTTACAATATCCAATACTATTTCTTCCTCTTCGTTAAGTTCAATAAAGAGAGCTTTTTGCAAAGCTGTATTTCTCTTGTTGATTGTCCATCCCATTATATATTCAATGTCTTCGGCTGTTTCTACCATTGCGGCACGGTTGGTTTTTATTAACCTGTTGCAACCTTTGGAACTTGCATCAGAAGGTCTTCCGGGCACCGCAAGCACATCTCTGTTATAAGAAAGAGCTAATTCAGCAGTTATTAAAGACCCACCCTTTTCTCCCGATTCAATAACTAAAGTAGCATCAGCCATGCCGGCAACTATTCTGTTTCTTTTAACAAATCCGTATTTATCGAATAAACTTCTGCTATTACATTCCGAAATTACTGCTCCTTCCAGTATTATTTTTTCAGCTGTTTGCTCGTGAATGTTTGGATAAATCATGTTTAGTTTATGAGCCAAAACAGCGTAAGTTCTAAGCTTATTTTGTAAGGCGGCTTTGTGAGCGCAAATATCAACTCCGTAAGCCAATCCGCTAATTATTACCAAATCGGGGTGATGTGAAGCCAAATCGGAGATTATTCTTTCGCAAACATCCAATCCATTTGAACTTGCATTTCTTGTACCAACTACAGATAATATTTTACTATCGTTTGACTGAGGTAAACCCTTATAATATAATACCAAAGGAGCGTCGGGTATATGCTGAAGCCTCGATGGATAATTTCTGTCGAGATAAAACAGGGTTTTGAGTTTGTTTTTTGCGACAAATTCAAGTTCTTTTTCTGCAGAGGCTATTGCTTCATCTTTGGAGTTTATTATTTCTTTTGCTACTATTTGCCCTATTCCGGGAATTTTTTGTAAAACCCCCATTTTTTCTTCAAAAACAGCCTCCAAAGTGCCCGTATAGGCTACAAGTCTTTTAGCCATTACAGGTCCCAGACTTCTTATGTAACTTAATGCTATTTGATATTTTTGGCTCATTATATTTGTTTTCGAACGCAAAAATATATTATGTATATGACAATCGCAATA
The DNA here is from genome assembly GCA_016936815.1 of Bacteroidales bacterium. Classification (GTDB taxonomy): domain Bacteria; phylum Bacteroidota; class Bacteroidia; order Bacteroidales; family GWF2-38-335; genus GWF2-38-335. Next base: position 36,761 of record JAFGXD010000168.1, on the reverse strand, counting down.
TTGATTAGGAATTATTGTGAATTGAATTTTGTTTTAAACAAAAAAAGCCCCAAAACGGGGCTCAATTTATCTAAATAGAGTTTGTTTTAGGCGATAAACTCAGCAGATTCGGCGGGAATTTGACGATCTACTTTTTTGATTAATCCTTGTAAAACTTTGCCGGGGCCGCATTCAGTAAAAGATGTTGCACCATCTGCCAGCATTTTTATTACGGTTTGTGTCCATTTAACCGGTCCGGTTAACTGAGCTATAAGATTTGTCTTAATATCTTCAGGATTAGTAAATGGTAAAGCAAGATAGTTTTGGTAAACAGGACAAATAGGGTTTGAAAATTTTGTACTGTTAATTGCTTCTGCAAGTTCAATTTTTGCCGGATTCATTAATGGCGAATGAAATGCCCCACCAACCGGAAGTTTCATGGCTCTTTTTGCCCCCAAAGCAGTAAGTTTTTCAATAGCCATATCAATTCCTTTAATAGAGCCTGAAATAACGAGCTGACCCGGACTGTTGTAGTTAGCCGGTACAACAATTTCATCAATCTCCAAAAGTGCTTTTTCCACAACATCGTCGTCTTGACCTAAAATTGCAGCCATTGTAGAAGGTTCAGCTTCGCAGGCTTTTTGCATTGCCATTGCTCTTTTCGAAACCAAAACCAGTCCATCTTCAAAAGAAAGTGCCTGGTTTGCAACTAAAGCGGAAAATTCGCCTAAGGAATGTCCTGCCACCATTTCGGGTTTAAAACTATCTCCCAAAGTTTTTGCAAGTATTACTGAATGAAGAAAAATAGCAGGCTGAGTAACTTTTGTTTGCTTTAAATCTTCATCGGTACCTTCGAACATTAAATCAGTAATTCTAAATCCAAGAATTTCATTTGCCTTTTCGAATAATTCTTTTGCCAAAGCAGATTGCTGGTACATATCTTTACCCATTCCTACAAACTGTGCGCCCTGACCCGGAAAAACGTATGCTTTCATAATATTAGTTTTAAAATTTACTGCAAATATATAAATTTTATAATGTATGCGGTTAGCATGTAAGAATTTGTAATTCTAAAAAGTCTTATTAAGAAAATTAACTATTTTCTAGAGTGGCTGATAAGAAAACTTCGAGAACAAGGGAAGTTATCGGAGTTTTCTTGCAGACACTAAATAACAACAAGCTTTTTCTTTATGGCATAAGACATAAGACTTAGGGTGTTCTTACAGCCGGTTTTTGAAAGCAAATTGGTTTTGTGACCAACAATTGTTCGTTCACTTACAAACAAAATATCTGCTATTTCCTTGTTACTAAGTCCTTCACAAAGAAGTTGCAAAATCTCCTTTTCTCTTCTGGTTAAACCAATATCCTCTTTAACAACTTTTTCCTCGCGGGAAATTTGTTTAGTAAAATAATCGAATAATTCTTCAGAATAGTAATTGCCTCCGTTCATAACCGTTTGAATGGCTTTATCCAGAGTTTCTTTATTGATGTTTTTTATTAGAAAGCCCTTAACGCCAACATCTATCATGCTTTGAATGTAATCGTCTTCGTTAAACATTGTAAGAGCTACAATTTTAAGATTTGGATACATTTTAAGAGCCTGTTCAGCAGCGTCAATTCCGTTTAGAACCGGCATTTCAATATCTAAAAGAACAATATCCGGTTTATGGTCGTTAAGAATATCCAAAAACTCTTTTCCATTAGATGCTTCTGCAATAACACGAATATGTTTTAGTTTACCCAAAACCATTTTTAATCCGTTACGAAAAATCTCGTGATCGTCAACTATTATTATTTTAATTTGTTCATACATAATTTATTGTATTAGAGTTCTATTTCAACTTTAATGGCAAAACCTTTGCCTTCTTCGGAGTCGAAATTATAAATACCGTTAATTGATTTTATTCTTGAAACTATGTTTTTTAACCCCATTCCCTTATGATCTGAATCCACTATTTCTTCAACATTAAAACCTATTCCGTTATCGGAAAAGTTTAGGTTAATTTTATTTTCAATTCTTGAAAGATTAATATTAATTACACTTGCTTTAGCATGTTTTAGAGTGTTATTAATAAGTTCAGTAATTACTCTAAAAAGAATTAATTCTAAATTATTGTCAATTCTTTCAATATTTGAATAACGGAAATCGATATTTACTGCATTTGCTTTGTTGACTTTTTCGCAAAAAGAATCCATTGCACGAATAAGCCCGTATTTATGAATAGTTCGCGGCATAAGGTTATTAGAAATCGTTCTTGTGGATGAAATAGCTTCATCAATAATTTCGTTGCTGGTTTCAACAAATTTTTTTCTTTCTTCCCTGTCCATTGTTTCGCTTTGAAGCTCGTTTACATAAAGCTTAATTGTTGAAAGCAATGGGCCAATTCCATCGTGCATATCTTTTGCAAAACGCTCTCTTTCTTTTTCTTCGGCTCTAATTACGGCTGTAAGTATAGTTCGCTCCATTTCCTTTCTAACACCAATATTTCTTGCAACGCTAAGTATTAGTCTTTCGTTTTTGTAATTTACAACTCTACTGGTAATTTCCACAGGAATAATTTTCCCGTCTTTGCTAACATGCTCCGATTCGAATGTATAAGTGCCAAGTTTATAAATTATTTCTCTGTTTTCGTGAACTTTAGGGGCATATTTTGGAGTCTTTATATCGCTCATTTTAAGGCCAATAAGTTCTTCTTTTGAAAAGCCTAAATTAGAACAAGTTGACTGGTTGACTTCAATAATTCTTTCTGTTGAATCTGTTACAAAAATATCATCGCCAGTGCTATCGAAAAGCTTCTGAAATCTTTCTTCAGATTGTTTAAGAGCTTCTTTGGCAGAAACAAGTTTTTTGTTGGATGTTTCGAGTTTTTTAAGAAATTTGCGGATTCTGTCGGCGGTAAAAAGGTAAAGCAGAATAAGCATTACCATTATTGCTATAATTCCAATAATTGAAGAAGAAAAAACAATTTTTCCAATCATTCCTCTAGATTCCTCATCGTCAACAACTGCAGCGGCTATATAAATTTCAAAATCTGAATTGTATATATATGCCGCAGTTTTATTTTTACCTTCGAAATTATAGTTTACAATTCCTTTTTCATTTTTTGTAAATTCTTTGAAAAGAGAAGAGTCTTTCCAGTTCTGACCTTCAATTCTGGGGTGAATAATCATTTTTCCCTGGTTATCGAAAACAAAAGCATAACCTGATATTCCAAATTCCAGTTGTCTTAGAATCTTTCTTAACTCGTCAAGATCTTTTTCCTTGTTTCCAACGTAAATTGCACCAACAACAGTATCGTTAATTATAATTGGTTCATAAGCAGTAACATACCAATCGTCAACCACAAAAGCTCTACCGAAGTATTTTTCACCCTCAAAAACAGCTTTACAGACTTTAGAATTTTTGGGGATAAATGTGTTTATTGCTCTCTTGCCGGCAGAATCAACTACTGAGGTTGAAATCCTAAGCAATCCTAAATTTGTTTTTTGAAAAATTGTTACAGTACCACCTGTTAGCTCAGTTAGCTTGTCGACTAAATAAGTTGAGCTGTTCAAAAGGTCGTTATCTATATACCAAAAATTAACAGGAATAATAACATTTTCACCGGTTTCCTGATTAATTGCTGTTAGAGTATCTGATTTTTGTGAAAAGCTTAGTTTTTGTGAAAAAAAATAATCGTGGAGGATTTTGAGACTTCGGTTGACTTTTTCAGTTTTTAGAGTTTTTTCACGTTCAAACATCTTACTAATTGTTGTAACTTGCTGAACCAAATTGTGTTCTATTTGTGATTGAACAGTTTCGATAGACGTTCTTGCCGAAAAAATTGTTGCAAACAAAATTACAAGCAAGATAATAATTGCAACCGGCAGAAAGAGCCTTATTTTTATTGATATGATATAGTTTCTTGCCACAAATTACTTCTTTGGGAATAAGGTTTTCAAAGTTAAGAAAAGATTTTACCTTTCCAATTCTTTAAGTTGCTCCATTTTTTTTCTTGCCAGAAATTCTTTTATTCCTTCTAGATGCTCCTTAACCTTTTTATTGCCAAATTCATAAACTTTGCTAACCATTCCATCGAGAAAATCTCTATCGTGGGAAACCAGAATTAAAGTTCCATCAAAATCCAAAAGAGCTTGTTTTAGAATGTCTTTTGTTCTCATATCCAAATGGTTAGTTGGTTCGTCGAGGATTAATAGATTTACAGGTTCAAGCAGAAGTTTTATCATTGCCAATCTTGTTCTTTCGCCACCGGAAAGGACCTTAACTTTTTTGTCCCAATCGTTAATTCCAAACATAAAAGCACCAAGCATATCCTTTATTTTTGTTCTAATATCGCCTTTTGCAACATCATCAATTGTTTGAAAAACTGTTAAAGATTCGTCGAGTAAAGATGCTTCATTTTGGGCAAAATATCCAATCATGGTATTATGTCCCAGATTTAGATTTCCTTCGAATTCAATTTCGCCCATAATTGCCTTAATCATGGTAGATTTTCCTTCGCCGTTTTTACCAACAAAAGCCACTTTTTCTCCACGATTAATGGTTAGAGAGGCATTTGCAAATACAATATGTTCGTCATATTTTTTAGTAACACCATCTGCAATAACAGGATAGGAGCCAGAGCGCGGGGCAGGTGGAAATTTCAGCCTAAGATGTGAGGTGTCAATCTCGTCAACCTCAACTAATTCTAGCTTTTCAAGCATCTTAACTCTGGATTGCACTTGAAGAGTTTTTGAATAAGTTCCTTTAAATCGTTCAATAAATACTTCCGTTTCGGCAATCATTTTTTGTTGCTCGTCGTAGGCCTTTTGCTGATGTTCCCTTCGGTCTTTCCTTAATTCAAGATATTTAGAATAATTTACTTTGTAATCGTAAATTCTTCCCATTGTAACTTCAATAGTTCTGTTGGTTATATTATCTACAAAAGCTCTGTCGTGAGAAATAATTATTACAGCTTTAGCGCTATTAACAAGAAAATCTTCAAGCCATTGAACAGATTCTATATCAAGATGATTTGTAGGTTCGTCGAGCAGAATAAGGTCGGGATTTCTAAGAAGAATTTTAGCCAATTCTATTCTCATTCTCCATCCTCCGCTAAATTCCTCTGTTAATCTTTGAAAATCGCTTCTAAGAAATCCAAGGCCAAGCAATATTTTTTCAACGTTTTCATCTACATTAAAATCGCCGTTGCCATAGAGTTTTTCGCTAAGCGCAGAAACCCTTTCAATAATATTAAAATATTCTTCAGATTCGTAATCGGTTCTAACAGAAAGTTGGTTGTTAAGTTCTTCTATTTCAGTTTGTAATGCAATTATTTCTTGAAAAGCCTGTGAAGCCTCATCGAAAACCGTTCTTTTGTTTTCGGTCATTAAATGTTGAGGAAGATAAGCAATAACAGCATCTTTGGGAGCGGAGACTCTTCCAAGATTTGGTTTTTGTGCGCCGGCAATAATTTTAAGCAAAGTTGATTTTCCTGCTCCGTTTTTTCCCATTAGAGCAATACGGTCTTTATCGTTTACCACAAAGGAAATATCTTTAAAAAGTGTGGTTCCGCCAAATTCTACCCCCAGGCCATCTATTGAAATCATCTGTATATTTTATTAATAAGCCGCAAAGATAATTAGTCTCTGCAAGAAAAAAAATGAATCAATCTTTAACCGTATCGTTCTCCCAAATATTCATAATTAAAGATAAAATATTTCATTTTAATCAGGTTTGAAACCTTTATTTTTATATTTTTGAAACGAAAGAATTGTTGTTAAAATTCAACTTTTACTTTCAATAGTTTCTTTAATTTATTAATAATAACAAAATTATAAACCAATTTCATGATTAATCAAGCGCTTATAAATCCTAAAAGTATTGTTGTTGTTGGCGGTACAGATAATATTAAATCGCCGGGCGGAAAAGTTCTTAAAAACCTTATTGATGGCAATTTCAATGGTAATTTGTATGTTGTAAATCCAAAACAAGATTCAGTTCAAGGAATTAAAGCATATCAATCGCCCGAAGGTTTACCTCAGGTTGACCTTGCCATTATTGCCATTGCGGCAAAGTTTTGTCTTGAAACGGTTGAAATTCTTGCAAAAAAGAAAAACACAAGAGGTTTTATTATTCTTTCTGCCGGTTTTAGCGAAGAAAACCATGCAGGTGCCTTACTTGAAAAACAAATTGTTGAAACAATAAATTCAGTTGATGGTTGTCTTATCGGCCCAAATTGTATTGGCGTTCTTAATCCTGTTTACAACGGTGTTTTTACAACTCCTATTCCAAAACTGGATTCTAAAGGTGTTGATTTTGCATCGGGTTCGGGAGCAACTGCCGTGTTTATTATGGAAGCAGGAATGCCAAAAGGACTAACCTTTGCTTCTGTTTATTCTGTTGGAAATTCAGCCCAGCTAGGAGTTGAAGAAATTGTAAAATACTGGGACGAAAATTACGACCCCAAAATAAGTAGTAGTGTTAAGCTTCTTTATATGGAAAGCATTAATAAGCCCGAAATGTTGCTAAAACACGCTTCTTCACTAATAAGAAAAGGTTGCAAAATTGCTGCGGTAAAATCGGGAAGTTCAGAAGCCGGAAGCCGTGCTGCATCTAGTCATACAGGTGCACTTGCAAGCTCCGATTCGGCTGTTGATGCGCTGTTTAAAAAAGCGGGGATTGTTAGATGCTCAGGAAGAGAAGAATTGGCTACCGTTGCTTCAATTTTTATGCATAAGGAATTAAGCGGAAAAAATATTGCTATTATTACTCATGCGGGCGGTCCGGCTGTAATGCTAACCGATTCTCTCTCTAATGGCGGACTTTCAGTTCCTCATATTGAAGGAAAAAAAGCCGATGAACTTCTTGAAAAACTTTTTCCCGGATCGTCGGTGGCAAACCCAATAGATTTCTTGGCTACCGGAACTGCCGAACAACTGGGACACATTATTGATGCCTGCGAAAACGACTTCCCAAATATTGATGCAATGGCAGTAATTTTTGGAAGCCCGGGTCTTTTTGAGGTTTACGATGTTTACGACCTGCTCCACGAAAAAATGAAAATCTGTAAAAAGCCAATTTACCCCATTTTGCCATCGGTTATAAATGTTAAAGACGAAATTGCTCATTTTTTGGCAAAAGGCAGAATTAATTTCCCCGATGAGGTGGTTTTTGGAAATGCCCTTTGCAAGATTGTAAATACTGCTAAACCCGAACCCGAAACAATAAAGCTTCCGGAAAACGACAAGCAGGGCATTAGAAAAATAATTGATGAGGCTGAAAACGGATATCTTAGTCCCGAAAAAGTACAACAATTGCTAGATGCTGCAGGTATTTGTCGTGCCGGCGAAGCTGTTGTTACTACCAGAGAAGATGCGGTAGAACAAGCAGCAAAACTTGGCTATCCTGTTGTTATGAAGGTTGTTGGTCCAGTTCATAAATCAGATGTTGGTGGAGTGGTTCTTAATGTAAAAGATCCTAAAATTGTTGCTTCCGAATTCGATAGAATGATTCAGATTAAAGACACTACGGCCATTCTGCTTCAGCCCATGCTTAGCGGAGTTGAGCTCTTTGTTGGAGCTAAGAGGGAAGAAAAATTCGGACACTTAGTGCTTTGCGGTCTTGGAGGAATTTTTATTGAAGTTCTAAAAGACGTAAAAACCGGAATTGCCCCAATTAGCAGCGAATCTGCTCTGGAAATGATTAAAGGTTTGAAAAGCTATGGTATTGTAAAAGGCGTTAGAGGTCAGGAACCTGTTAACGAGGCTATGTTTGCCGAAATTGTATCTCGTGTATCGACCTTAGTTTCAGTAGCTCCGGAAATTTTTGAAATGGATTTAAATCCACTTCTGGGAAAAGCAGATAAAGTTGTTGCAGTTGACGCAAGAATTAGAATAGAAAAATAAATTATTAATCGCTAGCCGCCAATAAAAATAAACGGTAAGCAAAAACATTATTATTATGAAAATAAATGAAAAACACATTAATGAAGCTCTAAAAATTTGGGAAGAAATAGACGAAAATACTATTGAAGCAGTTTTTATGAAATTTGCAAAAGAACAACCGATTTTGGTTTCCTATATGCACGATATGTATGAAGACTTTGAATTAGATCCTGAACTTGAAGACGAAATAACAGAATTGTCGTATATTATTTATCTTGCTTTTAAACAGGGTAATGGCAATATTCCACAAATAGATGAAAAAGTTATTGATCAGGTTGACGAAGATGAGGAAAAAACCCATTATGAGATTCTTGAAAAACTTGGCGTTTCAAAAGAAGAAGATGAGGAAAAACAAATTCTTGCCATAGAAAAATTTAACAAGGAAATGGCCGAGGCAATGCAAGTTTCGGAAGAAGCTGTGTTAGCCTTTGTTAAAAAACACAAAATGGAAGACTTAATGGAAAGCATGTTCGGTACGCAACCTGAACTTGAGAATTACCTTAATCAGGAAATACTTTCCTTGGAAGATTCTTTCGATGGCGAAGAACTTTCTATTGCCTATGAATTGCTTGGCTCTTTTATAAGAATTGTTTCTAAAGCCACTGAAGCTCCAAAACTAAAAATAGTAAAATAAAATTCCATGAAAAAACAGGATTTTGCGTTTGCAGGATTACTTCTTGTAATTATTTTAACATTTTTGCCATTCGACTTTTTAGCCGATTATCACAAAGATTTTCTTTTTAATTCTAAATACTGGGCAGCGACAAGCTTTTTGAAATTTGCAATTTTGGCAACTTTGGGTGAATGTATTGGCCTTAGAATTACCAAAGGAATATATTCCTACAAAGGTTTCGGATTAATACCCCGAGCAATTGTTTGGGGAATTCTTGGTGTTGGAATTCAAATCGCTTTTGTGGTTTTTTCGGTGGGCTCCCCCGTTGTTTTGGAAAAATTTGTTGGTGTAAATAATTCAATTGCTTCAATGCAACAGACTGATATTCTGGCCGCTTTCGAAAATAATCTGGGTGTTGAAAGATTGCTTTCTGCTTTTTCAATAAGCATTTTGCTAAACCTAATTTTTGCACCGGTATTTATGACCTTACACAAAATAACCGATACGCATATTATTAACAACGGCGGAACTGTTTCAGGATTTCTTTCACCAATAAAATATAAAGAAATTTTCCCTGCGCTAAACTGGAAGGTTCAATGGAACTTTGTTTTTAAGAAAACTATTCCGTTTTTCTGGATCCCGATGCACACAATAACTTTTCTTCTGCCGGGAGAATACAGAATAGTTTTTGCAGCAGTTTTAGGTGTAGCATTAGGAATTATTCTTGCAATTGCTAATTTGAAGAAATAATTTTGTATTTTTATGGTCTAAGAAAAAACCATGTACAAAAACCTTTTCTTAAATATTAAAGAACGCGATAGTTTTATTTTATAAGCGGGTTAATTACAACCCGCTTCCCGCCTGTATTATTCCAAATTATTTATTATTAATTAAAAATTAAACTATCATGAATTTACCATATGCAGAACCGTATAAAATAAAAATGGTTGAGCCCATTTACCGCAGTAGTCGCGAAGAAAGAGAACTGTGGATTAAAAATGCAGGATACAATTTATTCAACCTACGATCTAATCAGGTTTACATCGACCTGCTTACCGATTCGGGCACCGGAGCAATGAGCGATAGTCAGTGGGCCGCAATAATGACCGGCGACGAAAGCTATGCAGGAGCTTCATCTTATTACAACTTAAAAGAAACTATTAAAAGATTAACCGGTTTCGAGTATTTTCTTCCTACACACCAGGGAAGAGCTGCCGAAAATGTTCTTTTTTCAGTTTTAATGAAGGAAGGAAATGTTGTGCCCGGAAACTCGCACTTCGACACCACCAAGGGACATATTGAATTTAGAAAAGCAAAAGCTATAGATTGCACAATAGATGAGGCTTTTAACACCACCCTTCAACATCCTTTCAAAGGAAATATAGATCTTAACAAGCTCGAAAATGTTTACAAAGAATATCCTGCTGAAAATATTCCATGTGTAATTGTTACCTTAACCTGCAATTCATCGGGCGGTCAACCTGTTTCTATGCAAAACCTTAAGGAAGTGAAAGCCTTGTCGGAAAAATATGGCATTATGGTAATTTACGATTCTGCCCGTTTTGCGGAAAATGCATATTTCATTAAAGTACGCGAGAAAGGCTACGAAAACAAAACAATTAAAGAAATTGTTGCCGAAATGTTCACTTATGCCGATGGAATGACCATGAGCAGTAAGAAAGACGGAATTGTTAATATTGGCGGTTTTATTGCCCTAAACAGCGAGAAAATTTTTAAGGAAGCAAGTACTTTCAATATAATTTTCGAAGGTTTTATAACCTACGGTGGAATGGCAGGACGAGATATGAATGCACTTGCAGTAGGATTAGATGAAGCAACTGAATTTGTTTATCTGGAATCTAGAATAAAACAAGTTGAATATTTAGGCGAGAAACTTATAGCTGCCGGTATTCCAATTCAGCAACCAATTGGCGGACATGCTGTTTTTGTTGATGCAAAGCGAGTGCTTCCAAATCTTCCAAAAGAACAATATGTTGCTCAAACTCTGGCCATTGAACTTTACCTTGAAGGTGGAATAAGAGGAGTTGAAATTGGAACATTATTGGCAGATAGAGACCCTGAAACACGAGAAAATCGTTATCCAAATCTGGAGCTTCTTCGTCTTGCAATTCCCAGAAGAGTTTACACATATCGCCACATGGATGTTATTGCACAGGCTTTAATAAATGTGTATAACAGAAGAGACAGTATTAAATCGGGTTACAAAATTGTGTCGGAAGCTCCCATTATGAGACATTTCACCGTTCAACTCGAAAAAATATAAAAACCACAAATTGTAAAGCAAAAATACTTCTAAAACTATGGACATAAACGCAGTAAAACAAGCAATAAGAGATGTGCCTGATTTTCCAAAACCGGGAATTCTCTTTAAAGATATTACAACAGCAATTAAAAATCCTGAAATTGTTAGTTTCTTAAGCAAGCATATTGCTGATTATTATAGAAATAAAGGAATTAATAAAGTTGCCGGAATAGAATCGAGAGGTTTTATTTTTGGAAGTATTCTTGCTTTACAATTAAATGCAGGTTTCATTCCTGTTAGAAAACCGGGTAAACTACCTGCCGAAACACTCAAGAAAACCTACTCGCTAGAATATGGAGAAGATGCTGTAGAAATTCACAAAGATGCTATAAATCCCGGAGATATTGTATTGCTTCACGACGATTTGCTTGCAACCGGTGGAACAGCTCTGGCAGCCTTAGAATTATTGCAAGAACTTGGCGCTAAAAAAGTTTACACAAATTTTCTTATAGAACTTGAATTTCTAAAAGGAATTGAAAGACTTAAAGAATATACAGAAGTGTATTCGCTTATAAAATATTGACCCTTAGGAATATTGCTTACTAATGAATTGTGTTGAACAAAAACAACCGTTGTAACATAGTGGCTACGTTACACGTCACTTGGTTACTCGTCACAAATTCACGAAGCAATAATTTTTATAGAGTTTCAGATAATTTGTAAGGTTTTGTCGTGAGCTAATAAAATTTGTATGCTTAAACAAGATAACTACATAAGAAACCTAATTGCACAAGGGGAGCATTTGCAACAGGATTTTAAATTCGAGATTAGCGATTCCAGAAAAATTGCACGCTCTTTAGTTGCTTTTGCCAATACAGCAGGAGGCAAGTTGCTAATTGGTGTAAAAGACAACGGTGCAATAGCTGGAGTTAGAAGCGACGAAGAATTCTATATGGTTGAAGCAGCAGCAAATATGTACTCTCAACCCGAAATAATTTTTAAAACCAAGGAGTGGAAAGTTGAAGGAAAAATCGTTCTTGAAATTGATATAAACAAAAGCGACAAAATGCCGCATTACGCTAAAAATGAAGAAGGTAAGTGGTTGGCTTACATAAGAACCGGAGATAAAAATCTGCTTGTAAACCGCATTCAGCTTCAGGTGTGGAAGAGAGAAAAATTTGGCAAACCTGTCTTTATCGAATTTAGAGAAAACGAAAGGCTTTTATTCGATTATCTTGACAGAAAAAAGGAAATCTCCCTTCCCAAACTCCTTAAACTTACAAGAATGAAAAAGCAGGATGCCGAACAATTACTAATTGACCTTATTCTTCTGCAAATTATTGAAATAGAATTCAGAGAACAAATTACAGTTTACAAATTTAAAGAGGGTTTCGATAAAATTCTTGAGGATATGAGGTATTGAATAAGCAAAAACCCCTTGTGGGATAAAAATTATCCGAAGACCTTAAAAATGTAAGTTGGTTTAAAAGAATTTTTGACGAAAAAACCCAAAGAAAAAATTGTTTTATAACAAGTTTTTGAATTATTTAAAAATTCTTCCTAAATTTACGAACGAAAAATACTCTTACAATAATTGTTTGTTTTTATAATCACTTTTATTGAAAAAGAGTTTTTTTATTTCAAAAATTAAAACATTTGAATGAATTGGTCGAAAGTTAAATTATTAAACACAGAAATATGTCAAACCAGAAATTATTATTGTTAGGAGATGAAGCAATTGCTCAGGGAGCAATGGATGCAGGTCTTTCGGGTATGTATGCCTATCCGGGAACCCCTTCCACTGAAATTATGGAATACTTTCAGGCTTCAAAACAGGCTGAGGAACTAAAAATACAAAGAACATGGTCGGCCAACGAGAAGACCGCAATGGAAACTGCTTTAGGAATGTCTTATGCCGGAAAGAGAACCATGGTTGCTATGAAACATGTTGGACTAAACGTTGCTGCAGATGCATATGTAAACTCTGCAATTACGGGTGTTAATGGAGGTTTGATTGTTGTTGCAGCCGACGACCCTTCAATGCACTCTTCACAAAACGAACAAGATTCACGTTTTTACGCCAAATTTAGTTTATTACCTGTTTTCGAACCAATTAATCATCAGGAAGCTTACGATATGGCTTATAAAGGATTAGAGTTTTCTGAGAAATTCGGACTTCCGGTAATGATTAGAATTACAACCCGTTTGGCTCACTCCCGTGCCGGCGTTACTCGTTTACCTCAACTTCCTCAAAACGAGCTGAAATTACCAAAAAACCCAACTCAGTTTGTTCTTCTGCCGTCTATTGCAAGAGTTCAATACAAAGAATTGTTAAGCAAACAAGACTTAATGGAAAAAGCTGGAGAGGAAATGGGCTACAATACGTATTTTGATGCTGCCGATAAATCGAAAGGTATAATTGCTTGCGGTTTAGCTTATAATTATTTAGTTGAAAACTACCCCGACCAAAAAGTTCCTTTCCCGGTTCTTAAAGTTTCTCAATACCCTGTTCCTAAAAGCTTAGTGAAGAAAATTGCTTCGGAGTGTAATGAACTGATTATTCTTGAAGAAGGAGCACCAATTTTAGAAGAACTCATAAAAGGCTATTTAGAAAAAGAAAATGTGAAAGGTCGCTTAGATGGTACACTTCCAAGAGATGGCGAACTAAATCCAAATCTTGTTGCTTTGGCAATGGGACTTCCTTCAGTTGAGGGAAAACCTGTTCCATCTGTTGTTACTAGCCGTCCGCCTGCCATGTGTCAGGGTTGTGGTCATATTGATGCTTATAACGCACTTAATGTTGCTCTGGCAGATTACGGAAAAGGTCGAGTTTTCAGCGACATAGGTTGTTATACTCTTGGTGCATATCCTCCATTTAATGCAATTAATTCTTGTGTAGATATGGGCGCATCTATTACAATGGCAAAAGGTGCTGCCGATGCAGGTCTTGTTCCCGCGGTTAGTGTTATTGGCGATTCAACTTTTACACATTCGGGAATGACAGGTTTGTTGGATGCTGTTAACGACAAATCGCCCATAACCGTTATGATATCTGATAATTTTACTACCGGAATGACAGGTGGTCAGGATTCTGCTGCCCTTGGAAAAATTGAAGATATTTGTGCTGGTCTTGGAGTTGAACCGGAACACATTAGAGTTTTTACACCTGTAAAAAGCAAACACGACGAAATGGTTCAGATAATTAAGGAAGAACTTGCTTATAATGGCGTTTCGGTAATTATTCCCAGAAGGCAATGTGTTCAGACAATGAAAAATAAGAACCTTGCCGAAAAAATTAAAGAATTAGGATTAAGATAAAAATATAATAAAATGAAAACAGATATTATTTTAGCAGGTGTTGGCGGTCAGGGAATTCTCTCTATTGCTGCATCTTTGGGAATGGCTGCTTTGGCAAACGATTTGCAAATTAAACAGGCAGAAGTTCACGGAATGAGCCAAAGAGGCGGAGCTGTTCAATCTCACATGAGAATCTCTGATAAAGAAATAGCTTCTGACCTTATTGCAAAAGGTGGAGCAGATCTAATTCTTTCTGTTGAACCAATGGAATCGTTAAGATATCTTCCATATCTTCATGAAACAGGATGGTTAGTAACAAATATTACTCCATTTGTAAATATCAATAATTATCCTGAAATTGATGCGGTAATGACTGAAATTAAGAAAATTAGAAACCATATTGCTATTAATGCCGATGCTATTGCAGAGGAAATTGGCTCAAAAAGGTCTTCAAATATTGTTATGCTTGGTGCTGCCTCTCCATTTATTGATATACCTTTCGAGAAATTTGAAATAGGAATAAGACAAATTTTCGGAAGAAAAGGAGAAGAGGTCGTGAAAGCTAATTTGGCTGCGTTAAGAGCCGGAAGAGAGTTTTCTCAGAAAAATAGGTAAAATAAAACCCATATAATCCGGTTTGCCGGAACTATTTGTAACCCATTTACACTTAAAATAAACTGTATGAAAAACTTCTTACTCACCAACATTTGCCTGATGTTTCTGGCTTGGCCGTGCTTTGCTCAGGAACATAATTGTGGACATAAACACCACAATAACAACTACATGCCTTGTTATATCGACGAGGTTGTTAACCAAAATATCAGGAAAAACCCTGAAATTATGAATCAATATCTTGTTCATGAAGAAAATGTAAAACAAATTATTGCAAAACTGAGAAAGGATCCTAATGCTTTCAGAAACAATTCAAAAACCGACACCCTAATTGATGGTAAAAGAATTATTCCTGTTGTTTTTCATGTTATTCACAAAGGAGGAATAGAGAACATTTCAAAAGAACAAATTTTAGATGCAATTGAAAAAATCAATCTTGATTATAGCCGTCAGAATGAGGATACTGCTGCAACCTATCCGCTTTTTAAGCCTCGTGCTGCCGATTGTCAGATGGAATTCCGATTAGCTCAAATTGACCCTTATGGAAATTGCACCGATGGAATTGACAGAGTTTACGACCCCGCAACAGATTACGCTCAATATAATGTAATGCGTGAAAACTCCTGGCCTTATAGCATGTATATGAACGTTTATGCAGTTAGTTTTATTTATCCGGAAGGAATGACACTTCCCGAAGGCGCCTTAATTGGTGGACTTTCACCATTTACCCCCGATAATATGCTTTCCGGAACAGGAGGTGATACTTTATTAGACGGCGTTCTTATTCGTCACGATTGTGTTGGAACAATTGGAACTGCAACAGATTTTGCAGGAATTGGGATGAATAACCAAAATCGTGTTTTTACCCAT
Organism: Bacteroidales bacterium; assembly: GCA_016936815.1. GTDB lineage: Bacteria > Bacteroidota > Bacteroidia > Bacteroidales > GWF2-38-335 > GWF2-38-335. The sequence goes on along the minus strand of JAFGXD010000168.1, from coordinate 21,201 downwards.
GAATCAGGTCACTTTTTTAATTTATACCATCCTTTCCAAAACCTTGTTGCTACAATTCTTGGAATGGATAATTGTACTTCAATGCCATTTTTGGGAATTAACGGTGACGAAATTGACGACACTCCCCCGGTTTTTGAAGCCACTCAAGGCTGTCCTCCTTTAGACCAAAACACTTGTAGTACAGATAGCCCTGACGAACCTGATATGGTACAAAATTTTATGGATTATGCCTCGGGGTGGTGTCAAAATCTTTTTTCTGTTGGTCAGCTCGAAAGAATTAATTCAACCCTCGAATCTACAAGAAGAAATTTGTGGTCTTACGAAAACCTTGTTGCCACAGGAGTTTTGGAATCTCCTGAATTGTGTGCCCCTGTGGCAGATTTCTACTGGAGCAATTTTATGACTTGCGAAGGTGGCCAGGTAAGTTTTACCGATTGGTCGTTTAACGGAGAAGCCGATGCTTGGGAATGGACTTTTGAAGGTGGAACTCCTGGAAGTTCAACAGAACAAAATCCCACAGTAACATACGACACAGAAGGAGTTTACAGCGTAACCTTAAATGCAATAAATGCTTCAGGTAATAACGAACTAACAAAAGAGGGAATAATTTATGTGTATAATACTGAAAACACAAACGATCTTCCTTTAATGGAGACTTTTGAAACTCCGGGAGCAACAAACAGCTATATTATACAGAATGCCGAAGGGCTTTCTTGGGAAGAAACCGATACTGCTGCTTACGAAGGCACACGTTGTTTGAGACTTGCAAACTACGCACTTAATGCAAGATTTTCGGCAGACGAGTTTATTACTGAACCCTACGACTTGACTCAAATTTCTCCAGATGTTACACCAAGGTTAAAATTTAGAATTGCTTACGCAGGAAAAAGAACCATTACAAGCAATCCAATTTTTGGAACTACCGATACTTCAGACATTTACGATGGTCTGCAGGTTTATCTTTCATACGATTGTGGACAAACCTGGTTCTTGCGATACAACAAAATCGGTTTTAATCTTGCAACTGTTGATTTGCAAGAAACCTCATTTGCTCCGGCTTCTCAAGACGATTGGAGAAATGAATCTATAAGCATTATGGCTTATACAGACTATTCCAACGTAAGATTTAAATTTGTGTTTATTAACAATGGCGGAAACAATTTATACATAGACAATATAAATATAGAATCAGAGCCTGTTGGAATTGAAGATATGAATGAATGTTTCGACCTTAGGGTTCAGCCCAATCCATTTAATGAGGAAGCAAAAATTCTTTTCAACATCAAAAAAGCCGAATATGTAAGCTTAAAAGTTTACGATATGCTTGGAAAAGAAGTTCTTGACCTTTTTGGTGAAAATCTTAATCCGGGAGAATATTCTTATCGTCTTTCCAATAATCAATTGGAAAAAACCGGCATGTATGTTGTTCGACTTTCAACTGAAAATGAAATAATTACAAAGAAAATTATTCTTGAATAATATTTTATCATTTAGTTTTAGCCCTGCTTCACAATTATTGTTGAGGCAGGGCTTTTTAGTTTATTTTTGCTTTTTTTTATTAAAATTTTGTTTTGGCTAAATTCTTAAACTTGTTTTATTAATTCATACATTTGTCTTTAAACATGCAAACAATTTTACTATTGTTTACTAAAAAACAGAAATGAAGGGCAAATTAAAATTAACATTTTTAGGTACAGGAACTTCACAGGGTGTTCCGGTAATTGCCTGTAAATGCCCCGTTTGTACCTCAAATGACTCTAGAAATAAAAGATTACGGTCTTCAGTATTAATAGAAACAGAAGAAATAAACATTGTAATAGATTCAGGCCCCGATTTTCGACAACAAATGCTTAGAGAGAATGTTAGCAAATTGGATGCTATAATTTTTACCCACGAGCACAAAGACCATACAGCAGGTACCGACGATATAAGAGCTTTCAATTATTTACAAAAAAAGCCTATGGAAGTTTATGCCGAAAAAAGGGTTTTAAACTCTCTTGAGAACGAATTTTCTTATGTTTTTGCTGAAAAGAAATATCCCGGCATTCCGCAAATGAATCTAAATGAAATAACAAATAATTCTTTTCAAATTTCCGGATTAGAAATAATTCCAATAAGAGTTTACCATTATAAGCTTCCTGTTTTTGGTTATAGAATTGGAAATTTAGCCTATATTACCGACACAAATTATATTTCCGAAGAAGAATTATTGAAGCTGCAAAACCTTGATGTGCTAGTAATTAATGCCTTAAGACTTGAAAAACATATTTCTCATTTCAATTTAGAAGAGGCTCTTCAAGTAATTAATATATGCAAACCCCAAAGGTCATATTTAAACCATATTTCACACATGATGGGTTTGCATGCCGAAGTAGCCGAAAAATTACCTGAAAATGTATTTTTAGCTGAAGATGGATTGGTTTTGAACCTTGGTTTTAAGAAATAAAAAAGCTCCATATTTCTATGAAGCCTTGTGGAGCATATCGGACTTGAACCGATCACCTTTAGACTGCCAGTCTAACGCTCTAGCCAGATGAGCTAATGCCCCGAATAAAAAGAACGTAAGTTGTTGGGGTGCAAATATAATAAAATAGACTATTAGATTACAAATATTTTGAAGTTTTTATCTAAATCTCTTTTTGGGTGAAAACAAATACAGCAACAAACCAAAAAGCATAATATAACAGCCACATCCTATTGCCAGTTCCAGACCCAATTCAGATTCTTTTACACTTATTACATACATAAAGAATGATAATCCCAAAATTCCTATTATGCTCAAAACCATAAATATAATATTCAAAGCCTTATTATTAATAAATGCAACAAGTATTAACAATGCACCCAAAATTAACATCAGATATGCTAAAATATTGATAAACTCAAGTACTTTCTTGTCAACTCCCTCTGCTTCGCTTATATCTTCAACAGTGCTTTTAAGATCTAATTCTGCTAATCTTTCGTCGGAGGCTTCAACCTCAACTTCCCCATTATAGGATGCAGAAAAATCAATTACAAAATCCGAAGCAAGATGTTTCAATGAACCTTTATAGCCCCAAACAGTATATGAAGCTTCAAGTTCGTAGTTTTTGTTTATTTCTTCAGCGGTAAACAATGGCATAAAAGCACCTATTAGAAAGATTATTGCTCCGGCCATTCCAATAAAATTCTTCTTCATCTTTTTTAATTTTTGTTAGTGTCTGCGCAAAGACAAATTATTACTGTTTTACAAATTTAGAATAATAAATACTTTTATCCGATTCCAGTTTAATGTTGTACAATCCCGGTTTCAAACTTTCAATATTAATGCTTTTTGTTTCCTTATTAAAATCTAAAGAAAGTTTTTTTCCGTTTATATCAAAGATTTCAACTTTTATGAAAATTATTTCGTTACTGTCTAAAAATAATAAATCGTTAGCCGGATTAGGATATACAATAAGACCATTGTTTGCAGATTCTTCAATTCCCAAACCCAGTTGAACATCGGCGGAAGTTCTTAATTCAATTTTAAATTCTCCAAAAGTGTAGTTTAGTGGCCCTGTAACTGTGTACTGCTGACCAATTGTTGGTGTGTACGAATAACTTGTGTTGTTATGAACAAATACAGAGCCGGAAGCGTCGTTTATTGTCCACATTCCATATCCGGCATCTGCATCGGTGCAGTTAGCTCCAACAACGCCTACCAAAACGCTTTCGTACTGTTCGGCAGCTTCACCTGCTTGAATTACAGTAAGGGGAGGCAAATTCATGTTTTCGCCGCAAAGGTAGGAAGCAGAGATATTTTTCATTTCAGTCATTCCAAAATATTCTGTTATCAATCCGCTTACCACAATACTGTCTCCCAACATTGGTGTGTTATACGAATCGTAAATGTACAAACCCGACCATGGTCCGTATCCATCCTGAATAAAATATCCGGTAGGAAATACACCTGTAACAACACCTGTTGTTGAAACATTTTGATCTGCGTATGGTGATGATGTTGTTTCTCCCTGAATAGCTCTAATTGAGGTAACTGAGCCCGAAAAATATTCGGGAACCAAATAAGAATACATTATTGATGTTTGTGAATTTGTTCCGTCGCTTGCAACAATTTTGTAGAAAACCCTGGTGTTTTGTGCCTGTGCGAGAATATTTGCCGTAAAAGTTCCTGTTCCGCTCATATTCACAGCGTTATTAATGTTTCCCAAAGTAGTTCCCCAATAAAGAATAGCTGAACTAATTGCTCCGGCAGACGAAGAAATATTTACACTAATTGTTGGGTTATCTGTGTAAATTGGAAAAGCCGGACTAATATTAAAATTTGAAAAAGTAATTACCGGCAATGTTCCATCGTTCCATATTAAATTGGCAAAATGCGGATTATCAATAAATGGATTTCTGTTTTTCTGCCATTTTTCTATCATGTTGTTTCTGTTCATTTCGAATTCATCAACAGGATCGAGGTTATTCCATTCCAAAAGTGTTGAAAGCTTTCCATGAATAGAATAAGGATAAGTATTTACATAGTCTGCAGGTTCCAAATCGAGCTCTCCGCTTGTTCCTTCGTAGCGTGTTGCCATATAGAAAATTATTCTTGCAACATCGCCTTTTACTTCATCTCTGGGTTCCCATGAGTCCGAATCGTAGGAGCAGTCTGTAGCTTCTGAATGTGGAGTTCCACCCCAATCGAAATCTAAATTACTTCTGCTTGCATTAACTGAAGCATCTGCAGGTTTAAGATTATGGGCATCGGAGCCCGTTGGAGGATCTTCGCCAAAGTCGCCATGAGATTTTGCCCAAACATGTTCTCGTTGCAAATCGTTTCCTGCAGTTCCGTAGCTGTCGCCATCTTGAGAGCGACCTGTATAAACCATAATTACATTTCCGGGAGTAGTTGGGTCGGCATCGGATTCTTTTAGAATTTCCTTAGCCATATCGTAAGAATGTGGAACATGGTTTCTTACTATTTGATGCAAAACTGCTTTTAAATCATCTTGCGTAAGATTTTCGGTTCCGTTATATAAACCTGTTCTTTGGGCAGAAATACCCGAAAACAAGAAAAGTGCCAGTAATAATGTTAAAATCTTCATAGGTCAATTTTTTTAGAAAACGGTGAATCAGCAGATTCCATAAGACTCAAAGTCACCGGTAAAAATTTATTACCGGTGACTCTGGTCAAATTTTATAAATTTTATACGCTAAAAAGCGCTGTAAGTTTATTCAACAAAAACTCTTTTTGTAATTGAAGAACCTTCAAGCAAGTTAAGTTTAACCATATAAACTCCGGCTTCGTAATTGCTAACATCTATTTTCCATGTTTTTGAATTGCAGAATGAATCGTAAACAATTTCTCCCGCAATATTAATAATCTGAACAGATTGAATAGCTGTTTTTCCTTCAAGGTTTATAGTTTCGTTTGCCGGATTTGGGAAAACCTTAAAATTTTCCACAACATTTTCATCTATGTTTGAGCTTCCGGTAAGTTGAATATCATCAATTTCCCAAGTACTTCCATCGGTAGCGGAACCTGTGTATTTAAAAGCTACATAAATTGTGTCGTTAGTAAAAGATGGTAAAGTAATATCTCCTGAGCCAACAAAAGCCCATTCGCCTGGTGACCAAGTTGCATCAGAAGAAATATCTGTCCAAGTAGCAGTATTAGGATTTCCCTCTCCTGAATAATTACTTGAAACCATTAATTTTAAAGGATCGCCTTCGTATTTGTAAGCATTACGGAACGACATTGTTACACTTGGTGTACCAACGATTTTTATTCCCGGAGAAACTAACCAAGATTCTGCTGCAGTATTTGCACCACCTGAATAGTTTGTAATTTTTGCAAAATAATCGCCACCAAGTTCAGCAACAAACCAGTTGGTTGTTCCTGTAACAATTGGGTTTGTCCAGCCACCAGAAGTAAGGCTGTTGTCGGCAAAATCTTTTGTATGAGGAAGGGTTGCATAAACTAATTCAACAGTAGTAGGTTCGTCGATTTTAATATCATCAACTTCCCAAGTTTTTCCATCTGTACTTGAACCGGTGTATTTAAAAGCAATGTAAACACCATTGGTTTTGTAAGCAGATAAATCAATATTGGCATTTGCCCAAGCAAAAAATCCTGCAGAAAGGTCGAAAGTAAGTTCAGTCCATGTTGCAGTTGCAGGTAATCCGGTTCCGGAATAATCGGTGGAAACGTAAGCCTGAAGAACAGCTCCATCATAAGAACAAGCATTTCTAAATGTTAGAACGGGTTCTGTTGAGGCAGTTAAATCTACAGAAGGAGAAATTAACCATGTTTCGCAAGCATTGTTAACTGTTCCGTCCCAATTTTTAATTGCAGCACAAGGATTTCCTGAAGCTACATAAATGTACCAATTTACAGCTCCGGTAACATTCTGAGTAGTCCATCCGCCTGAGTTAATATCACTATCGGCGAAATCTTTTGAAAGATATTGAGCATTTGCAGCAAAAGCAAAAGTCAACAGAATAATTAATGAGTAGAATTTTTTCATAAGCAATTATTTTTTTTAGTTATTATTTATTGTAAAAAATACCCCCTACCAAAGGCAAGAGGTATTTAATTTATTCACCTTTTATTTTAATATCATCTACTTCCCAAGTTCTTCCGTCGGTACTAGAGCCGGTGTATTTAAAAGCAACACGAACGTTTGAAGTTTTGTATGCATTAAAATCTATGTTTCCTGAATCGGCCCATGCAAAAAATCCTGCCGATAAAACATAAGAAAGAGGAGTCCATGTTGCTGTAGATGGAGCACTTGTGCCATCGTAATTAGTAGAAACAAAAACCTCCATTTCCGCACCGCTGTAAGAACAAGCGTTTCTGAATTTAAAGTAAGGATTTGTTGCTGAAGTTAAATCAACTGCAGGAGAAATAAGCCAGGTTTCGCAAGCCTGATTTGCTCCACTAATATAGTTCTTTATAGCACCACAAGGATCGCCTGCGGCTTCATAAATATACCAGTTAACGGCACCGGTTACATTTTTTGTAACCCATCCACCGGAAGTTACATTGTTATCGGCAAAATCTTTAGATAGATAGGTAGTGCCGGCAGATTCTCCGCAACGATTGGCTGTCATATTAACTTCTTCCAAGGAACGAACGTAAACCTGAAGGTCGGAACCGTAAACACTTGCTACTGCAACCATAGAGCCATTTCCGGAAGGAAGAGTGTCGCCATAAAAATTAGACCAACCGCTTGTTCTAACAATAATAGTTTGACCATCGCAATCTTCTATTGTTCTGTTTGTATTGACTTCAAAAGCAGCCCAGGTCTGACCTATTTCACCCTCAACAAACTGAACGTTTTCAATTTTAACAAGAGTAGCTTCGTAAGCGCCGGTCATAATATCCGTAATACTAACAGAAACAGGTTCAACTGTTCTTTTGGTAGCTAATTTCACAATATTTTTTTCAATATCTACGGAGTCAATTTGCAAAGCGCCGTTGTATGGCAACAAAGAAAGTCCTTTAAGTTGAATACGAATAGAATCGCCTTCATAAAGACTACCGGAATATAAAAGCTGAAGGTTAATAGCACCTGTTCCATCCTGCACGTAAACAGATTTGTAAAGATTTGCCGAACGAGCTTCGTCCATTGTAACTGTTGCATATAACGAATAATCTTCTTCGAAACGATACTTAGTGGCGCCCGGAACATTTGTTACACTATCTATTGCCATTTGTCGCAATTCTGCAATAGTAATTTTTGTTCCCTCAGGAATATTTTGCTTTTCGGGCTGATCAAATTCCTGCTTCACACATCCTGTGAAAATAATTCCTGCCAATGCAAGGAAAACTAATAATTTGGCTGATTTATTCATTTTATTATAATTAAATTTCATGATATTAAAAACTAAAGTTGATGTTTACAAAATAAGTTCTTCCGAACATATAAAAATATTTTGAAGGGAATTTATCTATTCCTTCGGTATGCAATCTGGCGTAAGATGTAGAGAAACGAAGTTGTTCGAAACCGCCTGTTCTAATGTCGGTTTTGTTAAGGATGTTACCAACAGCAACATAAAGGCCAATAAAGTATTTTTTTACTTTCCACGATTTATAACCATAAATGTCTAATGTAAAATAATCGGGAAGTTTTTCTTGTTCCAGAATTAAATCCCACTGAGGGTCGTCGGGGTAAATACCTTCCAAAGCTTCAAGGGTTCGTCTTTCCGGGTTTGGTTCCACATAAATATCGCTGAAAAGGTTGGCGTTAATACCGGCAAACCAGAATTTTGGCGAGTTATATTTTAAGCCTCCGGAAATAGCAGTGTGAGGCATTCCACCCAATTTGTATCCCTTAAAGAAAACTGTTCTGTTTTCAGCAAGAATTTCGGAGTCGTTATCTCTCGCTATGGTTACTTTAGGTCTTGAATTGTAGTAATAATCGGCTTTAGATGCCGCTGCCTGAATTGTAATTGTTTGTGAAGCCTTCACCTCAACACCTAATTCACCTCCTCCGTGAATAACATCAACATCTGTCATCATATAGTTTACAAAAGTGGCTAGTTCGTCGTGGTAAAAACTTCTTGCCCAAACTCTGTCGTTAAACTCAGTGTAGAAACCTGTAAGTCTTGCTTTTACAAGTGGTCCTCTGTAAATGTAATTAGCATCTCCTGAAATAATTGTTTCACTTTCGAGACCTGATACAATATGATCTCTTGTTCTTGGGGAAATATATGCGTTTCTAATGAATGGAGCCCGGTTAAGGTAAGCTCCGTTTATTGAAATAAAGTTTCTTCCTGTTATTTTGTAAAGAATTCCGGTTTTCAAGCCATAGTTAAAAAAGCTTTGTTTTTCACTATCTCCGTAGGAATCATCGGGAAATTTTCCGTTTTGCATATTTCCGGTGTACCAAAATTGAGTTTGAGAAAGATCTATACCTAAAAACAAATCGAATTTTTTAAGGCTGTATGAAACTTGTCCGAAACCTTCGTATTTGTTTACGTTAGTTGTGTAATCGTAACCAAAAACATCATCTTCGTAAACAGCATGGTTAGGAACATCCAGATTATTATCCATAACAGCAGGATTATTAGCGTCCATTTCAGCAAATTTGTCTATATCTAACCAAAAATCTCCACCCAGAAGGTCGCTAACAGTTTTAAAATTACGTCCTTTAAACAAAACAGCATTAACACCTCCAACAATAGCCATTTTTTCGTTTGGGTTCGAATTGTAAACGGAGCTAATCATAGTTTTTGTTACATCATTTCTTCTGTCTTCAATCATGTAAATTGATCGGTATCCGGTAAGATTATTAGCTGTACCATCAACATTTTCAATAGTATAAAGGTTTTTATAATTGGCATTATACATGGCGTCCCAATTTAATTGAGGAGCTTCGTCGCCTGTCCATAAGTTTGTGTAGTACGATTGATAAGCCAAATCTTCATCGTCCATTGGTTCCGACCAGTAAGAAGGCAAGTAGCGATAGTAATCGGGACGAGGATCGCCTGTGTTATCCCAATTAAGTGCAGTTGAACCTCCTCTTCCGAATGAATAACCTGCTGAAGAAGTAAGTTTCGATTTTTCGTTTATTTTCCAGTAATGAGTAAACAAAGCCATTGGTTGGTGGAAGTTTGAAACAGCGGCGTTACGTTTTTCACCGTTCTGGTAACCCCAATAAGGATTATAATAGTTTGTGCCGGCATAATCGAGAACTTCCTGAGTTACAACACCTTGTTTTCCTCTTTTTGTAGGAGCGCCAAAAACAGTAAAACCTAAAGAGTGAGCCGAGTTAATTTTTTTCTCTGCTGAAAAGAAATAGCTCCATGCATCGTAGAAAGTTCCGGCAACATAACCTTCTTCAGACCAACGTCTAGATCCTGAATAAGTAAAAGCCCAGCCTTTATCATTCATTCCGGTTGAATGAGTTAGCATTACTCTGTTTCTGTAAGAACGGTTGGAAACTGAATAGGTTAATCGTGTACCTGTTCTGTACTCGGATGCTCTGGCAATAATGTTGGTAGAACCTCCAACACCACCAAAAGAGAAATCGGACATAGAAACACCATCATTAACTTCTTTGTTTCTAACAGCATCGTTTAAACCTCCCCAGGAAGACCAGTATGCACGTCCGGTTTCCACATCGTTAACAGGAAGACCATTAATATGCACCGAGTGATTTTCTGAATCGTATCCCCGAATTCTAAAACGGGAAGGAGAAAAAGTGAAATTAGCCGTTGATACGAACACATCGCTTGATGATTGCAATAATCCCGACAAATCGTGTGATTCGTTCTCGTTTTCCAATTCGGAATCTGAAATAGTAATTGTTGGAATTGCCACTTGAACGGCCTGAGTTGAATCCGGTTGAACCTGCGCAAATATTGTAAAAGGCGTAAGTAGCAGTACGGATAGAATTAAAGGTAAAAATTTTCGTTTCATTATATGGGTTTTCTTAAGACGGCAAAGATACGCCAAAATAATAAGCAAAATGTTGAACAGGAAAAAAAATTAATAAATAATTAACAAAAAATGTCCAACACAATTGGGTACATGCTAGTAATAATACGTAGATTTGTAAACTGAAAAATAACAATTACAAAATGAAGAGGACTATCATTATTACCATTGCGTTAATTTTTACTATTAGTTTAAATTCAACAGCACAAAACGAAAAAAATTTCAGAATAGGTTGTATTGGTTTTTACAATCTCGAAAATTTGTTTGATACATTGGACACCGAAGATGTAAGAGACACAGAGTTTACCCCTTTGGGAGACAAAAAGTGGAATTCTGCCAAATACTACGAGAAACTCGATAATATGGCTAATGTTATTTCTCAGATTGGAACAGATTTAACTCCTGACGGCGTTGCGATTTTGGGAATTTCGGAAATAGAAAACCGCACTGTTGTTGAAGATTTGGTTAAGCAGGAAAAGTTAAAAGGCAGAAAATATGAAATAGTTCATTACGATTCTCCCGACAAACGAGGCGTTGATGTAGGATTAATTTTTCAGCCAAAGTATTTTAAATTAAAAAATTCGGCCAGTTACACTCTTAAAATAGAGGGAATGGATGATTTCTATACCAGAGACCAGCTTTTGGTTTCGGGAGAATTCGATGGAGAAATGATTCATGTAATTGTTAACCATTGGCCATCGAGGAGAGGTGGTGAAAAAAGAAGCAGGCCATTGCGTAATGCTGCTGCCGATTTAACCAAGTCTATATGCGATTCTATATTAAACTTAGACAAAAACGCTAAAATTATAATAATGGGCGACTTAAACGACGATCCCAACAACGAAAGTGTAAAACTGCATCTTAAAACGGTAAGCGAAAAAGAAGAAGTAAAAGAAGGTGTTTTTTACAATACAATGGAAGGTTTATTTAAAAAAGGAGTTGGCTCTTTGGCATACCGAGATGCATGGAATCTTTTCGACCAAATAATAATAAGTCCCGGCTTGGTAAAAGATGAGAACAATGGATATATTTTTCATAAATCTTTTGTTTTCAATAAGAAATTTCTGATGCAAGCCGAAGGTCAGTACAAAGGCTACCCACTAAGAACTTACGTAGGAAGCACATACAAAGGTGGCTATTCAGACCATTTTCCAACGTATATTTTTATTGTGAAGGAGATTAAATAGAGGAAGAGTTTTTCTTTTCATTATTTGATCCTTAAGAGGTTTTCATAGATATCTTCTTTTTATACAACAAAAGAAAAAACCACAAACGAAAATAAAAGATACATCAATTAAATTGCAATTTGTTTGGAACAAGTCTAAATACTTTTTACTTTTACACCGTATTTAGTGGAAAGATTTGAGTTGATTGCAACCACAAAAAAAAATGCTAAAGCAACAGTCAGCTCACAATTTTCTAAAAAATACTGTAAATTAATTATTTAGTATTTATTTAAACTATTAAAAATGTCATATTTATTTACTTCCGAATCTGTTTCCGAAGGTCACCCGGATAAGGTTGCCGATCAGATTTCAGATGCTTTGTTGGACGAATTTTTGGCTTTCGACCCAAATTCAAAAGTAGCTTGCGAAACCCTTGTAACAACCGGACAGGTTATTTTGGCCGGCGAGGTAAAGTCACAAATCTATATTGACGTTCAGGAAACTGCACGTAAAGTTGTTAACCAAATTGGCTACACAAAAAGCGAATACCAGTTCGATGGCAATTCCTGTGGAGTTCTAGCTGCTATTCACGAACAATCCCCCGATATTAACCGTGGCGTAGACAAAACAGACCGTATGGATCAGGGTGCCGGAGACCAGGGAATGATGTTCGGATATGCAAACCGCGAAACCGACGATTATATGCCTCTGGCTATTACCATTTCTCACATCCTGCTTATGGAACTGGCAAAAATTCGTAAAGAAGGAAAACTAATGACCTACCTTCGTCCAGATTCAAAATCGCAGGTAACTATTCAGTATTCCGACGACCATAGTCCGGAAAAAATTCATACCATTGTAGTCTCCACTCAACACGACGATTTTGATAAAGATGATGCAAGAATGCTTGCTAAAATTAAAGACGATGTTGCTAATATTCTTATTCCAAGAACAATAGAATTACTTCCCGAACGTGTTAGAACTCTTTTTAAAAACGATTTTGTTCTACATGTTAACCCAACAGGAAAGTTCGTAATTGGCGGTCCTCACGGCGATACCGGACTTACAGGCAGAAAAATTATTGTTGATACCTACGGCGGAAAAGGTGCTCACGGTGGTGGAGCATTTTCGGGAAAAGATCCAAGTAAAGTTGACCGTTCTGCTGCTTATGCGGCCAGACATATTGCCAAAAACCTTGTAGCTTCAGGCATTTGCGATGAGATTCTTGTTCAGCTTTCATACGCAATTGGAGTAGCTCAACCAATTAACATTTTTGTTAATACATACGGAACAGCAAAAGTTAAAGAAAACGATAGTATTATTGCAAACAAAGTTGCCAAATTATTCGACCTAAGACCTGCAGCAATTGAAGAAAGATTGAAATTAAGAAATCCTATTTACCGCGAAACTGCAGCTTATGGCCACATGGGAAGAGATTGCAGAATTGTGAAAAAAACTTTCGAATCGCCATATCTAGGAAAAAAAGAAATGGAAGTTGAACTTTTTACATGGGAAAAGCTTGACTATGTTGACAAAATTAAGAATGAATTTGGATTGTAAATTCAAAACATTCCTCTTTATTGTTGCCTTTTTATTGTTGCTTAATTTCAATTCTAAATCGCAAGACACAATAATTGTAAAAGCTTTTACTTGGGAAGACCCCAGTCCGGAAGGTTGGGGCGCTTCCTATAAAAAAACTGTTCATTTCCCCGATTCAGGACAATGGAGAAAAATAATTATGGTTCAGCATCTTAAATGCGACGAAAGAACTAAAGGCGATAGTTTTCCTTGTGGCGAATGGGACTATTTTACAAACACCGTGTTACATATCTCAAAAAACGGAGATTTCGAAAAATTTGAAATAGGAAGCTTTGTTACCCCATACGGAAAACGACTAAAAATGGGCGGAGAAGATGGCTGGAAGTGGGAGTACGATATTACAGATTATGCCCCAATTCTTAAAGGCAATATTTTGCTCGAAACCGGTAATAATCAGGAATTACTAGACTTGACCTTCCTTTTTATCTCCGGAACACCTCCCCGAAATGTTATTTCTGTTAAAAACATCTGGCCCAACGGTATTTACACTTACGAAAAATTAGCAGACGATTCAGTCCTGCAAAAAACAGGGTTTCTAATTAACTCACAAGCAGAAACATTTTCAATTAAAGCCAGAATCTCCGGTCACAGACACTTTGGTCCGCAAAACTGCTGCGAATGGGATAATAAAACCCACGGATATTCCTTTGGTGAAGACAAATTTGTTAGATGGAATGTTTGGAAAGATTGCGGCTTTAACCCAATTTATCCTCAGGGCGGAACATGGCCATTTAACCGTGCAGGCTGGTGTCCGGGAACAAAAGTAGATGAATATGATTTCAACATAACAGATTACGGATTTCCAAACGATAGTATTTACGTAGATTATTTTATTGAAAATTACCAAAACAACGGCGAAAAAGGTGGAGAGTACCGAATGTCGCATCAGCTTTTCGAATTTGGAAAGGCAAATTTTAATAACGATGCCGAAATTCTTGAAATAATTGCCCCCTCCAAAAAAGATGAATACAGCAGAATAAATCCTATTTGCGCCAATCCTGTAATAAAAATAAGAAATTCGGGCAAAAATGTTCTTTACAGCCTAAAAATTGTTTATGGTTCTGCAAACTCCAAAAAAACATCTGAATATCAGTGGAAAGGAGCTTTGAAATTTATGGAAACTACCGAAATTACTCTTCCTGAATTCGACTATTCGAGCAAAATATTTTTTGCCGAATTGCTTTTACCTAACGGGGAAATTGATGAAAACAAAGAAAATAACAAATTAAGTTCTCTTGTTCCTGAAATCACCAGATTACCACAGAAGTTTATCATTCATATAGAAACAAACGACAAAGGTAGAGCAAAGGAAAATCAAACAATAATTACCAATTCCATGGGAAACCCGGTTTTTTCAGCAAATAATTACACCGACTCCACCGAATACAATCACCAAATCTCTTTAACACCGGGTTGTTACAAATTCAGATTTACAGACAAACTCGAAGACGGAATGGTAATGCACTGGTGGTATTGGAACAGCAACAGAGAATTAGTGGGAAAAAACGGCAAAATTTCTATCCTCGATTTTGAAACAAAAAAAGAAATACTTAATTTTCCATACGACTTTGGTCAGGAACTTTTGTTAAACTTTATTGTTGAATAAATTTTCATTGAAATTGAATTTTTCAACCAAAAAACCTTAAACAAATGAAACAAGTTTTTGCTATTCTTGCATTTATGTGGATTCTCACCCTAAATTCTCAATCGATAAATAATTTTTTCGATTTAGGAATGGAAAACCTCAACAAAAAGCAATATCAGGCTGCTATTGCCGAATTCGATAAAGTTTGTGCAAAAGACCCATTTTACCAGGAAGCCTTTTATGGGCGAGCCCTGGCATATTTTGGACTTGCCGACTACAACAAAGTGGTTGAAGATTGCTCGGCGGCAATTAAAGCAAAAAACGATTATTTTGAAGCCTATATTTTAAAATCAGACGCTAATTTAAAATTGAATAAAAAGAAAGAGGCTCTTAAAGATTTAGAGAGCATTGTAACAATAAAACCGACTTATACGGCAGCTTGGGAAAAAATGGGCAGTTTGTATTACGGAGAGAAAAATTTTTCCAAAGCAAGAGAAACAATTGATAAAGCCATTGGTTTAAATTCAAAACTCTCTGAAACATACTTCCTTTCGGGCGAAATGTATTTTATGGAAGAAAAATTCGATCTAGCAAAAGACCATTATAAAAAAGCCTCAGAATTTGATAAAACAAATGCCTCTGCATTTTATCAATATGCCTTGTGTTGCAATAAAACAGACGATTTTACCGGAGCAGAAAAAGCTCTGGGTTCTGCAATTACCCTTGGTAACAACGAAAATGCTGTATTGCTTAGAGCAGAAGTTCGACTTAAACTAAAAAACTATCAAGGCAGCGTCGACGATTTTGCTGCATACATAATAAAAACAAAAACAAAAGATCCGGAAGTTTATCACAACAAAGGACTGGCATATAGCAATTTAAACAAACACGATTTGGCTATAAAGGAGTATTCTAAAGCCATAATGTATAACAGAGAATTTTTTAAATCTTACTACGAACGTGCTGTCTCTTATTCATCAATGGGAGCTGCAAAGGAAACAATGGCAATGCGCGATTTCACCAAAGCTTTGGAAATTAACCCCAATTGCGGGGAAGCATACCATAAAAGAGGAAAGTTTTATTTCGAAAAAGGAAAGTTTTCTGAAGCAATAGACGATTTTACAAAAGCCTTGAAAAATATTCAGGATGCGGAAATTTATTACCTCCGGGGAGCAAGTTTTCATGCGCTTGACAACACAAAAAAGGCTTGCGAGGATTTAAAAAAAGCCGCCGATTTAGGTCACCAAAAGGCTGCAGAAGATAAACTAAGAATTTGCCACTGATTTTCTATTTGTGAAAATAAAATGTACTTTTGTCTTACCTAAAAACAAGGGATTCATTTTTGCTTAAAATTTATTTCTATGAAAAACATATTTTCTGTCTTGTTCTTATTTGTGTTATTAACGAACTCATTCGGTTCATTTGCACAGACAAAAACCTTTACCGACGAAGCGCGTTCACGCTATATTCTTGATATTGTAAGTCAGGTTACCTGGCCAAATGAAGGAAGTATTACCGAGTATAATCTGGGGATTATTGAAAAAGACAAATCTCTTTTCGATGCATTAAATACCGAGGCAGCTAAGAGAATAACAGTTCATGGAAAACCAATAAAAATAGTGCACTTAAATTCATTAGACGAGGCAGATAATATTCAGGTTTTATATTTTGAAAAACATGAAACAAAAACCGATATTTATTTGGCTTCAAACAAAATAGCAGGCAAAAAAATTCTATTAATAACTGAAAACTATGAGTATCATACATCAATGATTAACTTCATTGTAGATCCAAAAGGCATAAAAAGGTATGAAATAAACGAGAAAAAAGTTACAGCCGAAGGATTTGTATTACCCGCATTATTCCTTGCCGGTTCTGTAAAAAATAAAACCGATTGGGAAGAACTTTACGAACGCACCGAGAAATTGTTAGAAGCTGAAAAACAGGTTGTTGAGCAACAGTCTAAACAAATTGAGCAACAAAAAGCTGAAATTGAAAAGCAAATGAAGGAAATTGCTGAACAAACAAAAAGAATAGAAGTTCAGCGAGAAGAAATAAAGAAGCAACAAGCAATGATTGATGTGCAGAGGATGGAGCTTACCAGACTTATTAATGATGTTAATCAGAAACAAGAAGAACTTGCCGCAAAAACCAAAGAACTAGACGAAAAATCGGCTGAACTGGAAAGAAAAACCAAAGAACTAGACGAAAAAACAGCAAAACTAGAAAAGCAGACAAAAGAAATTAAAGTTCAGGAAGCATTTCTTGAAAAACAGAAAGCTGAGATTAAGAAGCAAGAATCGGAATTATCTCACCTGATAGATAAAGTAAACACACAAAATCTTATTATTTACCTTTTTGTTTTTCTTTCACTGGTAATGGCCGGCTTAGGATATTTTATTTACCGTTCATACAAGATTAAGAAGAAAGCAAATAAGCTCTTAAACGAAAAGAATATTGCCATAATGGAGCAAAACGAAGAAATTCGTCAGCAGAAAGAAGAAATTGAAACACAAAGAGATGCTATTGAAATACAGCGCGACCAAATTATAGAACAAAAGGAAGAAATTATGGATAGTATTGTTTATGCGCAAAGAATTCAAAGAGCAATATTACCTCCGGAAGATTATATAGGAAGAAATTTAGACTCTTATTTCATTCTTAACAAACCAAGAGACATTGTTTCCGGAGATTATTACTGGTTTACAGAATACGAAGATTCTGTTATTGTTGCTGCTGCCGACTGTACAGGACACGGAGTTCCGGGAGCCTTTATGAGTATGTTGGGAGTTGCTTTTCTTAACGAAATAGTAAACAAAGGAACAAAACACAGCGCTAACGAAATATTAAATCTATTGCGTGCACAAGTAATAAAAGCTCTAAGGCAAACCGGTAAGGAAGGTGAAGCAAAAGACGGAATGGATATAGCTATGGTAGTTATTGAAAAGAATGGGAAATCGATTCAATATGCGGGAGCAAACAATCCAATGTATTTGGTTAGACTAAAAGATAGTCCGGTTATTGAAGATGCCAAAACTGTTGAAAACGATACACATATTCTTTACGAAATAAAAGCCGACAAAATGCCAATTGGTATTTACGGTGAGGAAATAGTTTCGTTTACAAATAAGGAAATAGAATTAGTAAAAGGTGATTCTATCTATGTATTTTCCGATGGTTATGCCGACCAATTTGGAGGTCCTAGAGGCAAGAAGTTTATGTATAAAACCTTTAAGGAATTGCTATTGGAAATCCAACCAAGAGGTATGCATGAACAATTCAAGATATTAGACGAAACCATTGAAAACTGGAAAGCTCATCACGATCCTGTTCAAAACAACGATCATTTCGAACAAATAGACGATATTCTGGTTATTGGTGTTAGAATGGATTAGTTAAGTAGTTTGTCGTTATTTCGTTTGTTGTTTATTCGTTTGTGGTTGCTTGGTTTGTCGTTTGTCGTTAATTCGTTTTGAATTCAAAAAAAAAATACTCCAAAAGGAGTAGTAGAGAAATCTGTTTTTTTTATTTCCTTTATCTTTTAATAATTCAATTCATTTTGAAAAAATATTTTGTAATATTCTTTGCGGTTTTATTTGTAAATCAACTTGTTTCACAGGATAAGACAATTCAACTTAAGAATCAGGTTGAATATGCCAGATTGTTGTTATTGTCGAATCCGGATAGTACTATTACGATTCTTTTAGAAACAATTGAGAATTCCATAAAGGAAGGAAATGTTGAAGTTGAGGGAGAAAGTAAATTAATTATTGGGGTGGCCTATTCAAACAAAAACGAATACGAAAAAGCAATAGAGTATTTGAATTTGGCAGCAGATATTTTTAAGAGCAATGGCAACAATACAGGACTTTCGAAAGTTTATAACAATATTGGAAATATTCTTTTTAACCTTGGAACTTACAAAGAAGCCATAGAACAGTACGAATTTGCTAGAGAGCTTAAGGAGAAGGAAAAAGACGAAAAAGGAGTTGGAATAACATTAAACAATATTGGAAACGTGTATTTTGTATGGGGAAAATACTTGAAAGCAGAAGAATATCAGCTACAAGCCCTAAAAATTTTCGACAAGCTAAATTTTGAAAACGGAAAAGCCAGTTGCTATATTAATTTGGGTTTGATTTATGAGGATTTGGCTGAAAATATTTCCGATTTTTCTGCCGACACATTAAGCAATTACGATATTTCGGTAAGTTATTTTGAAAAAGCCTTAGATATTTATCTTAAAACTAACAATAAATATGGTCTGGCAAATTCTTATGGAAATTTAGGAAACATTCTTTCCAAACAAAGGAATTTTAAAGATGCCTTGGAGAATTACACAAAGGAAATGGGTTTACGAAAAGAAGTTTCCGACAAAGTTGGTCTTGCTGCATCGCTTGTAAACATTGGAATTGTATATTACGAGTTACAAAAAATAAATTTAGCTTTAAGCTATGCAGAGGAAGCCGAAAAAATAAATTTACAAACAAATCATGTGTATGGTTTGTGTAAAAGTTTATATCTAAAAGGTTTATGTTTTGAAAGATTGAATAATGTCGAATCTATACAATTTATTAAGGAAAGCTACAAACTTGCAGTTGACAATAATTTTATGGATATGCAGAAAATATTGGCATTGGAAATGTCGAAAATATCTGAAAGAACCGGTAATTACAAAGATGCACTAAATTATTATAAATTGAACCAAAGCATATCGGATTCTTTAGTAAATACAAAAACCAGAAAATACATTCTTGAGCTTAAAACACAATACGAGCTAAATGAAAAAGAGTATGTAATTTCCACACAGCAACAGCAAATTAAGGAGCAAAATCTGGCAGGAAGAATTAAGGATATAAAGATTGAAAAGAACAGAATAAGCATACTATTTCTTGTTTCGGGGCTATTTCTTTTAACAATTGTGGTTATTGCAATTGCTTTCTATTTCAAACAGAAGAAAAAGAACCTGGAAGTAAAAATGAAGCATAATACCATTAAGGCACATTTAGAAGGACAGGAAGAAGAAAGAAGAAAAATTGCGGTAGAATTGCACGACGACGTAGGAAACAGTCTGGCCGGAGCGGGCAATATTCTAACAAATTTAACAGGCGATTACCCCGAGATTTCAATTTTATATAAGGTTGAAAAAGAAGTAACAGCATCTTATAGAAAAGTACGGATGTTTTCTCATCAATTGGCTCATTTTGCGAGTTTAGATAGAGACATAACCGAAAGTTTGGGCGATTTTATAGATGAAATTTCTTTAAGCTCTAAGGCCATAATTGAATTTAACCTCAATGGTTGGGAAACCAACAA
Source organism: Bacteroidales bacterium (assembly GCA_016936815.1). GTDB lineage: Bacteria > Bacteroidota > Bacteroidia > Bacteroidales > GWF2-38-335 > GWF2-38-335. The sequence goes on along the minus strand of JAFGXD010000168.1, from coordinate 1,124 downwards.
ACAGCCTGATTCCGACCTTAAGACAGCAATTTACAGAACTGCTCAGGAGCTAATTATTAACTCAATAAAACATTCGGAAGCAAAAAAAATAAAACTTAATCTTAAGAATGAAACCCATTTTGAAGTAATTGTGGAAGACGACGGCAAAGGATTTGACCAAAACACAACAAGCAAAGGCATGGGTTTAAATAATATAGCTCAAAGAGTTGAGTATTATAATGGGAAACTTGAAATAGAGACCAAACCGGGAAGTGGATGCAAAACTTTGGTAATATTTCCAAAAAATCTGTAAAACATGGAAACTAAAGTAAATATTATAGCATTAGACGATCATCAAATAGTACTTGACGGAATAGAATATTCGCTTTCTAAGAGCAATAAATTTAACCTTGTGGCTGTAGCAAACAGTAGCAATGAATTTTTTCTAAAATTGTCTCAACTAAACAAACATATTGAAATAGCCATAGTTGACCTGAATTTAAACGATGGATCATCCGACATAATGGAAACCTGCAGAAAGGTTAAAAAGCAATATCCACAGATTAAAATATTGGTTCTCACCACCTATACCGGAAAGCAATTAATGGCAAAATTAAGAGATGAAAAAATTGATGGATATCTTTCTAAAACCCATTCAAGAGAGGAGTTATTTACGGCATTGGAAGTCTTAAGCAGGGGGGAGACCTTTTTTCAGCAGACCAATAAGCAAGAGGCAGTTAAAGAGCTGGATGACGATTTTTCTTTACAAATTAGTCTTTCGGAAAGAGAGAAAGAAATATTAACAAACATAGTAGCAGGGCTAACCGACAAACAAATAGCCGACCGGTTAATTATATCCGACAAAACAGTTAAAACTCACCGTCAGAATCTCAGGAACAAATTTAAAGTAAGTTCAACGGCGCAGTTAATTAGGGAGGCGATTGAGAGGGGGGTGGTTTGTTGTTAGTTCGTTTGTCGTTAATTCGTTTGTCGTTTGTTGTTATTTTGTTTGTCGTTATTTCGTAATTCGTTTATAATTCAATTTTTCCAAAGCAATATACTCCGCTAGGAGTTAAACCTTTCTAGCCCCGAACATTGTATTCCCCAAACCCGCCGTAATGTAATGATGATTGGAAGAAAGAATT
>JAFGXD010000167.1 GCA_016936815.1 Bacteroidales bacterium | reverse complement strand
GGAGATGTTGATCTTACTATTTTTTCAAGCTTTCCCGATTTAAAACTTGAATTACACGATTTCGAAATTGTTGGAATTGAAGATTTTGCAAACGATACTTTAGCCAGGTTTCAAAGCCTTGAGGTAAAACTAGACCTTATGTCGGTTTTTGGCTCAAATATTAAAATTAAATCTGTTATAATTAATACTCCGGTTATTAAGGCCAAGGTTCTAGCCGACGGACGAGCAAACTGGGATATTACAAAAGATAGCGAAGAAATGGAGGAGGAAGAAGAAGAATCTAACTTCAGCCTTAAACTTAACAATTTTGAAATACGTAATGCTACAATTATTTACGACGACAGATCAATGGATGTTTATACCAAACTAGAAGATTACAACCTTCAACTTTCAGGCGACATGACAGCTGATCTTACAATTCTTAAAACAGTTTCCGAAGCTAAATACCTAACTGTTAATTACGAAGGCGTTGACATGATTAACAAAGCAAAATTTAAACTTAATGCAGATATTGATGCAGATTTAGCAAATTTCAAATTTACAATGAAAGAAAATCAACTATTTCTAAACGAACTGGAATTTGGAATTGACGGCTGGTTTGCTATGCCAGACGAAGGATACGATATGGATTTGGCTTTTGATGTTAAACAAAATGAATTTAGAAACTTCCTTTCAATGGTTCCAGCTCTGTATATGAACGATTTTGGCAGCCTGCAAACCTCCGGAAGCCTTGTTTTTAACGGAAATATGAAAGGTCTTTATTCAGACAATACAATGCCCGGTTTCAATGTAAATCTTGCTATTGGAAATGCTATGTTTAAATATCCCGATTTACCCGGTTCGGCAAATAACATTAACGTAGATGTCAGCATTGCCAACGAAGACGGGCAACCTGATAATACCATTATTGATGTTAAAGCTTTTCATATAGATTTTGCCTCTACACCTATTGATGCAAGATTATTGCTGCTAACACCTGTTTCAGACCCACAAATGGAAGGCTGGGTAAAAGGACAACTTGATTTAGGTAATCTGAAAAATATTGTTCCTATTGAGGAAACAGAAATGAATGGAACTATTAATGCCGATTTAGCCTTTAACGGAAGACTTTCAACTCTGGAAAACGAAAAATATGAAGAGTTTAAGGCTACTGGTATTATTGAAATTCTCAATCTTCTTTACAAGAGCACAGACCTTCCTCAAGGATTAAAAATTGAAAAAGCTTCAATGGAAGTTGCTCCACAATACTTTACTCTTAATGCTTTCGATGCTGCAATGGGCAAGTCGGACTTCCACATGGAAGGAAAAATTGAAAATTTCCTTGGTTATGCTTTCAGAGAAGAAACTTTGAAGGGACTCTTTACTTTCTCATCAAATACTTTAGACCTTAACGAGTTTATGACAGAATCTTCGGGCGAAACTACAGAAACTGCCTCAACCGAAAGTTCATCTTCCGATGCAAGCATTGAAGTACCGGCTAATATAGATTTTGAACTAAATTCAACCATTGGAAAAATTATTTTCGAAGATCTTGAAATTACTGAAGTAAGCGGCGGTATTGCTATTAGAGACGGAAATGTTAATATGAACGACCTGGTAATGAAAATGCTGGATGGTTCAATTAAAATGAAAGGTGCATACGGAATTAACGAAAATAATAAACCTTCTATTGATTTCGGACTTGCAATAAACAATTTCGATATTCAAAAAACATACAATGCATTTAGCATTATTAAAGAATACGTACCAATTGCCGAAAAATGCTCCGGTATGTTTTCTGCTTCCGTTGAACAATTTACTTGCGAACTATCTCCTTCCTTAGAACCTGATTTAAAAACAGTTAATGCCAAAGGAGGACTAATTACCAAAAACATTCAAATTAATAACTCCGATTTGTTTAGCAAAATTGGTAGTCTTTTGAAATCGGAAAAATTCAAAATTATTAAACTCGACGATGTAAATCTAAAATTTGCAATTGTTGATGGAAATGTTTCCGTTGAACCTTTTGAAACAAAATTTGGTAACACTAAAGCCAAAATTGAAGGAAATCAGGGAATAGATCAATCTCTTGCTTATATAATGAAGTTTTCTATTCCACGCACAGAATTTGGCGGCGCTGCCAATCAGGTTCTCGACGACTTGTTTGCAAAGGCAAAAGGCGAAGGAATTAATCTTGAAATGAAAGATATTATTGACGTAAATGCTTTGGTTAACGGAACTATTTTAGAACCTAAAATCTCCTTAGACCTTAAAGAACAAGGAAAAGATGCTCTTAATACAATTAAGGAAGAGGTTAAGGAAAAAATTATTGAGGAATTCGATAAGAAAAAAGAAGAAGCAATTAAATTGGCAGAACAAAAAGCTGCTCAGTTACTTGCCGAAGCAAAAACTAAAGGCGAACAATTAGTAGCTGCTGCCGAAAAAACAGCAACTCAGATTAAAAACACCGGAAAACAATCGGCAGACAAAATTAGGTCTGAAGCTAAGGCGCAGGCCGATAAGCTGCTTAAGGAAGCCGGTAGTAATCCTGTAAAAAAAGAAGCTGCTAAAAAAGCAGGTCAGGTTCTTGTTAAAGGGGCCAACACTAAAGCTTCTCAAGTTGAAAGCGAAGCCAACAACAAGGCAAATCAGACTGTTAACACAGCAAAAACTGAATCGCAGAAATTGCAGGATAATGCTAAGAAAGAAGGTGATAAATTAATTGAACAAGCGAGAAATTCTTAATGTTTATTATTTATTTTATTAGAAATATTTTGTTTGAAAAGAAGGGTAAATTTTTGTTAACAACAATTTTTGTCTTTTTGTTTTTTGTTTCATTTGCACAAAAAGATGAATGTCCTAAAACAAAAAATAAAAAAGCCCTTGAATTGTACGATCAGGCATTGGATGTTCTTCGCGACAACGACATGGCTGCAATTAAACTTTTGAAGGAGGCCGTAAAAATTGCACCAAAATATGTAGAAGCTTATTATGTACTTGGCGACATTTATTACAATTTGCCTGAAAAAGTAAGGCAAAAGGTAATGAAAACAGGTAACACATCAGAGTTAAGCAATATTGACAGTTATATGACTCAAGCCAATAGATACTTTAATATGGTTATTGGACTTTGCCCCTCCTACGCAAATTATTCTTCCTACTTTTTTATTGGTGAATTTTACTACGGGAGAAATATGTACGATAAGGCTTCGGAACTGTATCAGGTTTTTCTGGACAATACCACAGAAAAAGGAAGTTTGCTTGAAAGAGCCAGAAAAAAAAACAAACAGTGCAAAACTTATAAAGAACTTCTCCAAAACCCTGTTCCATTTAACCCTAAAGCTGTTGAAGGTGTAAGTTCAAAAGAAGATGAGTACTTGCCACTAATTAGTCCCGATGGAGATTTTATTTTTTATACCAGAGGTTACTACAAAAAAGGTACTAACTCTTACATTAATTCAGCTTTTGTTGAAGAATTTACTGTAAGCGAAAAACTACCAAAATCAGAACCCGGAATAAATAAATACAATGACGGAAATCCAATGTCTTCACCTTTTAATCAGGCTCAAGATGTGGTAAAACAAGGTGCTGTTTCAATTACAATTGACAACCGTTTTCTTTATGTAACAATTTGCAAAACTGAAAGAGATTACACCAATTGCGATATCTATGTTTCCGAAAATATCGACGGTAAATGGTCTGCACTAAAAAACCTTGGACCAAATATTAACAGCAACGAATCGTGGGAATCGCAGCCAAGTATTTCCGCCGATGGAAAAACCCTATTTTTTGCCTCAGTACGACCGGATAATATCGATTTTAACATGTCCAATCAATCCTCAGACATCTGGAAATCTGTTCAGGATGAAAAGGGAAATTGGAAAAAAGCTGAAAACCTCGGTCCGACAATTAACACAGCTGGAGATGAAAAATCCCCATTTATGCATTCCGATAGCCAGACTCTCTACTTCTCATCTAATGGCAGAACGGGAGTTGGAGATTACGATATTTACTATTCAAGAGTAAATAATGGTCGTTGGACAGAACCTGTAAACATTGGATTTCCAATAAATTCGGAAAACGAGGATTTAGGTTTTGTTGTTTCAACCGATGGGAAAACAGGTTATTTTACTTCCAACCGGCTTTCGGGTCCGGGTAAACGGGATATTTTCTCCTTCGACCTCTATCAGGAAGCTCGTCCCGAAAAAGTATTTTTTGCAAAAGGCCAACTGGTTGACGATAAAGGCGCCGATCTTCAGGATGCTAAAATTGAAATTAAAAACACCAAAACTTCCAAAGTTACCGAAGGAATGGTTGACAAAAAAACAGGAAACTACGCAATAGCAGTTGCCACCGAAGACGATGCGGAATTATTGATGACAGTAAAGAAAAAAGATTACACATTTACTTCGAAACTAATTAAACCAACCGAAGAATTAGTTCAAGAACCCGTAAAAATTGACTTTGAAGTAAAACCTGTGGCTGTTGGAAAAACAGTTGAACTTAACGATATTTACTTTGCTACTGCCTCTGCTCTTTTCGACAATTCGAGCATAAAAATTCTGGAAAGTTTTATCGAATTTCTTGAAGAAAACCCAACAGTAAAAATAGAAATCAGAGGTCATACCGATAACGAAGGAAATGCCGAAACCAACATGGAACTCTCAATAAAAAGAGCTAAAGCCGTACACGACTTCCTAATTTTAATGGGAGTTGAAAAACACAGGCTTTCGTACAAAGGTTTCGGACAAACAAAACCTGTTGCTTCCAACGATACACCGGAAGGAAGATCCAAAAACAGAAGAACTGAATTTCTGATTATTGCAAAATAGAACTACTCATGGTTTATCCCAATAATTTTGAACAAAAAATAGGATTCGACAATATTCGTAATTTAATTAAAGAAAATTGTCTGGGCGATGCAGCAAAGGAACAAGCCGACAATCTGCACATGTTTACGCAAGCCGATATTGTACAATCGCTTTTAAAACAAACCGAAGAATTTATTAGCATTCTTAATTTAGACAACTCATTTCCAACAGAATACTATTTCGACGCAAGAGTATTTCTCAAAAAACTTAATATTGTAGGAATGATTCTTGAGACCCAAGAACTTTTCGACTTAATACGTTCATTGGAAACCATTAATAAAATTTTGAAGTTTTTTGCTTCAAAAACTGATGAAGAATTTCCTGAATTAAAGAAACTTGCCGGCCCTGTTAACGTTCATAAATATGTGTTAGACAGGTGCAATGCCGTAATCAATAAACACGGAAAAATTAAAGATAATGCCTCTTCTCAGTTGCAATCAATCCGTTTTACACTGGCCCAAAAACAATCATCCGTTTCCAAAAAGCTAGTAAATATATTAGGGAAAGTAAGATCGGAAGGCTGGGTGGAATCAGATTTATCGGCCACCATGGTAAACGGAAGAATGGTAATTCCAATATCATCTACATATAAAAGAAAAATTCCCGGTTTGGTTCACGATGAATCGGCAACAGGAAAAACATCGTATATAGAACCGTCTGAAATTGTGGAACTTAATAATGAAATTAAGGAACTTGAATATGAAGAAAACAGGGAAATTCGTAAAATTCTTGCTCAAATTTCGGAAGACATAAGACCATATTTGGATGAGCTTTTTGCTGCCTACGATTTTATGGGATTAATTGACTTTATTAGAGCTAAAGCCCGTTTGGCAATTAGATTGGAAGCTGTTTGTCCCGGAATATCGGAAAACGGAACAGTTTTTCTTGCAAATGCCCGACATCCCCTACTCTATCTATCTTTTAAAAACGACAATCGCACAGTAGTTCCCCTAAACCTGAAATTAGACAAAAACAAGAGGATTCTGCTTATTTCTGGTCCCAATGCCGGAGGAAAATCCGTTTGTTTAAAAACAACAGGACTTATTCAATATATGTTTCAATGTGGAATTCCCGTTCCACTTTCTCCTGTTTCTGAATTACCTGTTTTTCAATCGCTATTTATTGATATTGGAGATGAGCAATCAATTGAAAACGACTTAAGTACCTACAGTTCCCATCTACTTAACATGAAGAATTTTATTAAGCATGCCGATAAAAACTCGCTAATTCTTATTGATGAATTTGGAACAGGAACTGAACCTATGTTGGGAGGAGCTATTGCTGAATCGATTTTAGATAAACTAAACAAAAATGAAGTGTTTGGAGTAATAACAACCCATTACACTAATTTAAAGCATTTTGCAGCAACAAATGAAGGTCTTGAAAACGGAGCAATGCTTTTCGACAATCACAAAATGCAGCCGGTTTTTCAACTTCAAATGGGAATGCCCGGAAGCTCATTTGCATTCGAAATTGCAGCCAAAATAGGACTTCCAAAAGAAATTCTCGACAAAGCTTCGGAAAAAATCGGTAAAGAACAAGTAGATTTCGATAAACATCTTAGAGATGTTTTAAGGGATAAAAGCTATTGGGAAAACAAAAGAAAAAAAATCAAGCAACAAGAGAAAAAACTCGATGAACTTGTTGAAAAATACTTAAACGAATCTAATTCAATAGAAAAAGAAAGAAAAAAGATAATTCAACAAGCTAAAAATGAAGCTGATATAATACTTTCAGGCATAAATAAAAAAATTGAAAATACAATTCATCAAATTAAGGAAGCGAATGCCGAAAAAGAAAAAACCAGGGAATTAAGAAGTCAAATAGAAAGCATAAAAACCGAAACAAAGACTTTCTTTTCTCAAGAAGACGAGAAAATTGAAAAAAAGATTGTTCAAATAAGAGAAAAACGAGAACGACAAGCTGCAAGAAGAAACGAGCAAAATAAAATTTTACAAGAAAAAGCCAAAACCTATATTGAAGACGAAAAAGAAAAAACTATCCGTTACGGCGACAAGGTAAGAATGATTGGTCAACAAGCAATTGGTGAGGTAATTGATTTGGGCGAAAAAAATCTTGTCGTAGCTTTTGGTGACATGATAACCTCAATTGACAGAGAAAAAGTTGAAAAAATATCAAACAAAGAATTCAATTCACAAAAAAGAAAAGACAAATTCGAGCAATCATCAATTATTACAGATGTTTACAACAGAAAGTTAAACTTTAAACCAAATATCGATTTAAGAGGAAAAAGGGCTGATGAAGCTCTTCAGGAAATAGTACAATTTATTGATGAAGCAATAATTTGCGGTGCCGGTGAACTACAAATACTTCATGGAACCGGAACAGGGGCTCTAAGAGAGTTAATAAGAAACTACCTGAAAACAGTTCCTCAGGTAACCCGGTTTGGCAACGAACACATTGAAAGAGGCGGTTCAGGAATTACAATCGTTACACTAGAGTAAATATATTACCCTTATAAATAGATGATTAAGTAAATTATTGTTGTTTATTTTGTTTATCGTAGGGGTAAATAATTTTTTCTGTGTATTACATTAAAATAACTTAAAATCTAATTTAAAACAAAGTATTATGAAAAAGTTAAATTTAAAAAGTGCAATTTCAGTTCTAATGGTAGCAGCTTTCTTAGTCTTATCATCAACAGGATGTAAGAAAAAAGATGAACCGGCACCAATAATACCAGGAGTTGAAACATTCAAAATTAATTTCTCCGAATTTGGAACAGCCTCAGATACAACAGGAGGAACAAAAGACGTTCTTTCATACCAAAATTGGGGACATTCATTTGCAAATGTAGCTGTTTGGAATGTAATTATTTCAGTTGGTTTAGCTGTTCCCGTTGCCGCTTTTAATGCTGCATTAACTCAGGAAGCAGAATACTACCACGACGGTGAGTACTGGATTTGGGATTATAATTTCAATGCCGGCGGTTTACATAGAGCAGAACTAAAAGGCTATTTAGAAGGAGATTCAGTTGTATGGGAAATGAGAATTGATGATTTCCTTTGGTATTATGGAAAATCTCATACTGCCAGAACAGGTGGTTACTGGATTCTAAACGAAAGCAAAACTGTTCCTACTCAGTTATTACGCATTGCTTGGTCGAATGTTGATGGAACTCCTTATATTTCATACACCAATATTGCACCAACAACTAGCACGCATGGAGCCGAAAATGGCGGATATGTGAGTTATGGTGTTGAAACCGGAGAATTCGATCGATTTTATAACATATATAATAAAGGGCAAGATAATTTAATTGAAATTGAATGGAATTCAGTAGATAAACATGGCCACGTTAAAGATTCAAACAAATTTGGCGACAATATTTGGCATTGCTGGAATACAGCACTTCTAGATATTATTTGCGAATAACAATATTTTCGGTAATTGGATTCATAGCAAGACGGGGGGATTTTTCCCCCTGTTTTTTTTTACCTACAGAGATTTCCACATTTTATTAACTTTATATGCACAGATAAAGAAAAAAAATTACTTTTATGCCTTCAATTTTAGATAAAAAAATGGCAGAAATACACGAATTACAAAACATTGCTTCTCAGGTTAGAAGAGACATTTTAAGAATGGTGCATCAAAACAATTCCGGACATCCTGGAGGTTCACTTGGTTGTGCAGATTTATTTACTGCACTTTATTTTGAAATATTAAAACACAATCCTAAAGATTTTACTATGGATGGCATTAATCAGGATATGTTTTTTCTTAGCAACGGTCATATTTCCCCTGTTTGGTATAGCGTTTTAGCCAGATCGGGTTATTTTCCTGTTGAAGAATTGAAAACATTCCGATCAATTAATTCTAGACTGCAAGGCCATCCAACCACAGATAAAAACTTACCGGGAATAAGAATTGCCAGTGGCTCTTTGGGACAAGGTATTTCAGTAGCCGCAGGTGCAGCTTTGGCAAAAAAACTTAACAACGACAATAATCTGGTTTATTGTCTAACCGGCGACGGAGAACTACAGGAAGGTCAAATTTGGGAAGCTGCAATGTTTTGCCCTCATCACAAAATTGATAATTTAGTTGTAATAGTTGACTACAACAAAAAGCAAATAGACGGACCTACCGATAAAGTATTGAGTTTAGGAAATCTTCAAGACAAATGGGAAGCCTTTCATTGGAAAGTTATTACTGCAAACGGAAACAATATGGAAGAATTGGTAGAAACTCTAAGAAATGTTAGGAATTATACTAACAAATCAAAACCTGTCGTTATTCTTATGAGTACAGAGATGGGCTTTGGAGTAGATTTTATGATGGGAACTCATAAGTGGCACGGTTCTGCTCCAAATGATGAACAACTTGATAAAGCCCTTTCACAACTTGATGAAACTTTAGGCGACTATTGAAAATGAAAAAAATACAAATATTATTATTCTTTCTTGGTATTTTCCTGATTTCAGGAAATTTGGCCTTTGCACAAAAAAACAAGAAAACCATAACAAGAATTCTATTTATTTTAGATGCCTCAAACAGCATGACAGGTACATGGAATGGAATTGTTAAAATGAACTCAGCCAAAGCAATTTTATCAAATATGGTTGACAGCCTAAGTAAAATGCCTGATATTCAAATGGCACTTCGGGTTTATGGACATCAAAGTCCTGTTCCTCCGCAGGATTGCAACGATACCAGACTGGAAGTACCTTTTAAAGACGATAATGTCAATCAAATAAAACTTACCATTAACTATATTAAACCCAAGGGAACAACTCCAATTGCAAATAGTCTTTTAGCTTGTGCTGAAGATTTTACCCCCTGTGAAAACTGTAATAACGTTGTAATTTTAATTACCGACGGAATAGAAGCTTGTGATGGAGACCCTTGTGCAATTTCTCTTGCCCTTCAAAAAAAAGGAATAATTCTTAAACCTTTTGTTATTGGACTTGAACTTAATGTTGATATTGCAAGCCACTTTTCTTGCATTGGTAATTACATTAACGCTAGTACTCCCGAGGAATTTTCGAACGCACTTAGTTCTGTTATTTATCAAACATTTTCCAAAACAACAATGCAAGTAAACTTAAACGATCATAACGGAAAACCTCTTGAAACTAATGTCAATATGACATTTTTGAATAATGTTTCAGGAAAAGCTGTTCATAATTATGTTCATACAATGAATGTGAAAGGAATTCCTGACACAATAAACCTAGACGCCATAGTAGAATACAAAGTTAAAGTAAACACAATCCCGCCAACGTTTTCAAAACCCTTTAAACTTGAGCCCGACAAGCACACAACTATAAGCATTGATGTTCCTCAAGGTTCTCTTATTGTTAGGTCTCCGGAAACAAATAATTACAAAACTATTAACTATATTGTTAGAAAAAGTGGAGAAAAAGAAACAATTTATTCTCCATTTATAAATACTTCAAATCGCTACATTACGGGCAAATACGATATTGAAGTACTCACCCTGCCTCGACTGTATTTTAATAATGTTGAAATTAAACCAAATGAAACTAATTTAATTAGAATTCCACAAGTGGGAATAGTTTCATTTATTAAGAAAACCAAAGGTTATGCCAGCATTTATGTTATCACAGAAACAGGTGAACAAGAATGGGTTACGAATTTAAATAATGAATCACTAAAAGAATCATTATATCTGTTACCTGGCAATTATGTTGCTGTTTTTAGAGAAACAACAAGTGTAAGCACAATAAATACCTTTTCAACAAACTTTACATGCACACCAGGCGGAACTAGTTCAGTAACACTTTATTAAAACTATTGAAAACTCATAATAAATGAAAAAATATACATACACAGAAACAAAAGATACCAGATCCGGATTTGGAGAGGGTCTTTTGGAAGCCGGAAAGAAAAACGAAAATGTTGTAGCTCTTTGTGCCGATTTAATTGGCTCTCTTAAAATGGATGCTTTTGAAAAAGAATTCCCGCAGAGGTTTTTCCAGACAGGTATTGCCGAAGCTAATATGGTTGGTTTAGCAGCAGGATTGGCAACCGGAGGTAAAATTCCATTTACCGGAACTTTTGCAAATTTTGCAACAGGACGTGTTTACGACCAAATAAGACAATCTGTGGCATATTCTAATAAAAATGTTAAAATAGCTGCAAGTCATGCCGGACTTACCCTTGGCGAAGATGGTGCTACTCACCAGATTATGGAAGATATTGGACTAATGAAAATGCTTCCAAACATGACGGTTATTTGTCCTGCAGATTTTAACCAAACAAAAGCTGCAACAATTGCTGTGGCTGAATTTATCGGTCCCGTTTATCTGCGTTTCGGACGACCAAAAGTTCCCAATTTTACTCCTGAAAATCAAAAATTTGAAATAGGAAAAGCTGACATTTTACAAACCGGAAACGATTTAACTATTATTGCCTGCGGTCATCTGGTTTGGAAATCACTTGAAGCTGCCGAAGAACTAAATAACCAAGGCATTTCAGCAGGAGTAATAAATATGCATACAATTAAACCTCTTGATAAACAAGCAATTCTAGATGCAGCAAAAAATACAAATGCAATTGTAACAGCTGAAGAACATTTAATGAATGGAGGATTGGGAGATTCTGTTGCTCAGATTCTTTCAACTAATTACCCTTGCGCACTGGAAATGGTTGCAGTTAACGATAAATTTGGCGAATCCGGAACTCCTGAACAATTGCTTGAAAAATACCATATTGATACTCCTGATATTATTGCCGCAGCAAAAAGAGTAATTGAAAGAAAAATAAATTAAACTTTTAATTGTTTTTTTTGTCAAACTATCCTGTAAACTAAAATTATTGTTGTGAGTGAAATTTCTGACTACGACCTGCTGGAAATGTTTAAACAGGAAGACCGAAAGCATTATGCTTTTAATCTGTTGGTTAGAAAATATCAAAAAAAACTCTATTGGCATATTAGGAAACTTGTTATTTCTCACGACGATACCGATGACCTTCTACAAAACACCTTCCTAAAAGTCTGGAAAAATCTTCACCGTTTTAGAAGCGATTCACAACTCTTTACCTGGCTATATAGAATTGCAACCAATGAAGCTCTAAATCATATTTCAAAAGAAAAAAGAAAATACTCTGCTCAACATATTGACGATAAAGAAAATCACATATTTAATACTCTTGAATCAGACTCTTACTTTAATGGAGATGAAATTCAGTTAAAACTTCAAAAAGCTATTCTTACACTGCCTGAAAAACAAAGACTTGTATTTAATATGAAATATTTTGACGACATGAAATACGAAGAAATGTCGGAAATACTTGGAACATCCACCGGAGCACTTAAAGCATCTTTTCATATTGCTGTAAAAAAAATTGAAAAATTTCTAGAAGAAGATTAAACTATTTTAAAAACTAAATGTCTAAATAAATACAAATGGACGAACTAAAAAACATAGCGCCAAAACTTTCAGAACTTTCAAAAGAAAAAATATTTGAAGTTCCTGAAAACTATTTCGACAGTTTTCCAACAATTATACAAGAGAAAATTGAACTAAAGGAACAAAAACGTTTTTCTTTTTCAGGCATTATTCAATTTCTAAAACCTCAATTGGTACTTGTTGCCGGAATGTCATTAATTGCAGTGGCTACATACATTTTACTAAAAATGTCGGTTTCCGAAGAACCGGGAACAACAAAAACCACAATAATTGCACAAAACAGCGAACAAAGTTCTTCAGAAGAAACAGATTATTATCTTAACAATATTGATGAGTATATTATTATTGAAGCAATTACAAATGAACCAACCTCTGAAGATGAAATTGCTGAAGAAGAATTAATAAATTATTTAGCCGACAATTTAGATACTTACACAATAATTGAAAACTACTAAAACAAAAAACATGAAAACAATATTTAGTATAAGCATTTTTAGTCTTCTAATTGTTTTATCAGCAAATGCACAAGGGAAGGGCGAAAAATTCAGAGAACAAATGAAAGCTAAAAAAGTAGCATTTATTACAAGTAAACTTGATTTAACAGTTGACGAAGCTCAAAGTTTTTGGCCTGTTTACAACGAACATGAAAAATCACTTGACGAACTTCATGATAAAAAACGTAGCATAATGAAAAAAATTCATCATAATGATGGAAGCATTAAAGATGACGAACTAATAATTATGATTGACCAACTTACTGATATTGATTTAAATGAAGCTAAAGAAAATAAAAGCTATATTGCAAAAGTAAAAAAAGTGCTTCCTGCAGGCAAAATCGTAAAATTATTTGAAGCCGAGAAAGACTTTAAGCACACTCTCCTAAAAGAATACAAAGGTGGCCATGGAGAAGGTCACGGAGGTCCGGGAGGCCCAAACTGCGGTTTCTGATTTTACTCACCATTAATTAAAATAAATACATTATTATTGCAGTGAAAAAAATGCAATAAATGAAATTTGTGGAAAAGCAAAGAACCAAAAAAGAAAAACGAGGAAAAAGAAACATTTTCCAAACAAGTTTTTCTGATTTTTCAAATCTTGACTTTAAAGTTGTTTCAATAATTATTTTTTCTGTTATTTCCCTAATTCTCATTAAGTATTTTGGCAATCTTCATAATGCAGCCGATTTATTAAAAACTGCAGGTGTTGACAATTTGGATCAGTACAGAAACTTTGTTGTTAAAAATCAAGATATTAAGTATGTTGAGAAAATTTACTGGTCATCAATAAATATCTTTTTCTTTATTTTTCTTCCAATAGTATTAATAGTATTTGTTTTTAAGCAATCGGTTTTAGATTATGGTTTTAGAAATTTTTTGAAAATTAATCGAACATCATTGAAATACTATTTCTTTTTTCTTGCAATTGTAATTCCTCTTGTATTTATTGTCTCTCAAAACGAAGCATTTCAAAAAAAATATCCTTTCTACACACCTTCCGGAGACGACCTTCTATGGCCTAAATTCTATATCTGGCAATTTTTCTATTTTTTACAATTTGTAGCATTAGAATTCTTCTTTAGAGGTTTTATTTTACATGGATTAAAAAAAACTTTTGGCTATTATAGCATTTTCATAATGCTTATTCCTTATGTAATGATTCATTTTCAAAAACCATTACCTGAAACCTTTGGAGCTATTTTTGCAGGTATTGCTCTAGGTTATTTAAGTCTAAGAAACGGTAGCATTGCACTAGGAATTGTTCTTCATTACTCGGTTGCATTATGTATGGACATACTTTCCCTATACAACAAAGGTTATTTGTAAACAAGGTTTCTTTCTTAAAAATGGTAAAAATATCTGCCCTTAATCGCAAATAAGTTTTTGGAAATCAGAACCCGATGGATTTTGGAAAACATTAAGCTCAAACTCAGGAATTATTGCCAGTATATGATCAAAAATATCGGATTGAACCGCTTCATACTCTGCCCATGATTGTATTTTACTAAAAACATAAAGCTGAATTGGAATACCTTTTTCTGAAGGTTCAAGTTGACGAACCAAGAAAGTCATTTCAAGATTTACATTAGGATTATTCCTCAAATAAGCCTCTAAATATTTTCTAAAAACACCTAAATTGGTAAGCCTTCTTCCATTAGCTGTAATTCCTGAATCGAGATTTAAACTCTTATTATACTCCTCAATTTCAGTAACTTTATCGTTAATATATTTAGAAATGCTATGGAATCTTTTAAATTTTTCAATCATTTCCGTGGAACAAAATTTCACAGATTTCATATCAAGATTTATTGACCTTGCAATTCTTCTTCCTCCCGATTCCTCCATACCACGCCAGTTAGAAAAAGATTTTGCAACAAGCTCATAAGTTGGAACAGTGGCTATTGTTTTGTCCCAATTTTGAATTTTAACGGTATTTAGGGTAATTTCAATAACTGTTCCATCGGCATTATGACTAGGCATTGAAATCCAATCTCCTACCCTAACCATATCATTTCCTGAAAGTTGAATTCCTGCCACAAGCCCTTTAATGGAATCCTGAAAAACTAAAATTAATATTGCTGCAAAAGCACCTAAACCACCAAGCAAAAAACCGGGTGATTTATCAATTATTATTGAAATAATGAGAATAATACCAACTAAATAAGCAAGAATTTGCAAAACCTGAATGTAAGATTTTATTGATTTCCCTTTCGAAGTTGGTCTTGCGTCGTAAATATCGTTTACACCATTCATAAACGAATTAAAAATCCATACAACATTTAAAACTATGTAGGAATTTGTTACAATCATCATAACCTTAGTCCAACCGGGATAACCATCTAAAGCCCAACCTATAAGATAGTAAATTACAAATGCCGGAGCAAGATGGGCAATTTTATTAAAAAACTTCCTTTTCATTAAAATATCATCCCAATTAGTCTTACTTTTTTTAACAAATTGAGATATTATTGTAAGAATTATTTTTTTAGACAAAAAATCCACTAACCAAGCTACAATTGCTAAACCAATAAAAATCATTAAAATCGTAACAGAATCAGCCAGTTCGGCATTAATACCCAAATCAGTCAACCACTTATTAATATCGTTTCCAATAGTTAAAATCTTCATTTCTTTATTATTTTTGTTTATACTAAGCCTCTAAAATATGTTTTTTAACTTTACCAAACAAAAAATCAAATGGTACATTTGTAAAAATTATTAACATTAATCTAAGAAAGTATGAAAATACCTTTACTAATTGCACTAATTTTTAGCATATTACAAGCTCTTACTCAGAATATTGAATTTACAGATTTTTTCTACAACAAAACCATGCGTGTTGATTATTCAAGAGCAGGAAATTTCAATTCCGAGAGAATCTTTTTAGAACAAATAAAAGAAGAACCTTTCTGGGGAGGTTCACAAAAAAATTTAATCGACAGTTTCAATTTGGGAGCTTTCTACTTTTTTGTAAGCGATTCTGCAAGCGGAAAACTATTATATTCAAGAGGTTATTGCTCTCTTTTTCAGGAATGGCAAGCAACACCTGAAGCAAAAAAAACACCTCGATCATTTTACGAATCGGTAGTATTTCCCTATCCAAAAAATACAATTGTTCTTGAATTGAAAAAGAGACAAAAGGATAATAGTTTTGTGAATCAATTTAAATTAATAATTAATCCTAACGATTACTTTATTAAAACTGAAAAACCAATTTATTCCTCAGAAAAAATTTTTGGAAATGGAGACCCTTCAGTTTCAGTTGATATTGTATTTATTCCGGAAGGTTATACAATTGATGAAATGAATAAGTTTAAACAAGATGTATTATCTTTAGGAGGATATATGCTTGAAAAAGAACCTTTTAATCAACATAAAGGTAAATTTAACTTTTGGGCAGTAAATAGCCCTTCCTTAGAATCAGGAACAGATGTGCCGGGAAAAGATATTTGGAAAAATACAATAGTTAATTCAAATTTTTACACATTCGATAGCGAAAGATACCTAACAACACAAGATATTAAAGCAACCAGAGATTTGGCTGCATCGGCACCTTACGACCAAATTTACATTCTGGTTAATACAGAAACTTATGGTGGAGGTGGTATTTTTAATTATTATAACCTTACCTCTGCATCAAATTTCTATTCTAAAGAAGTATTTGTTCATGAATTTGGCCATGGTTTTGGAGGATTAGCCGACGAATATTACGATTCCGAGGTTTCAGTTGAAGAATATTATACAGCCGGAATAGAACCTTGGGAACCTAATATTACTAATCTTTCAAACTTTGAGAAAAAATGGAAGAATATGGTTGATAAAAAAACTCCTATTCCAACACCAATGAATTCAAAATATTTAAAAACTGTTGGGCTATTTGAAGGAGCCGGATATACAGCAAAAGGAATGTATCGACCATACAACAATTGCACAATGAAATCCCTTAACGCACCCGAAGGTTTTTGTCCTGTTTGTCGTAAAGCTATTTCGGATATGATTAAATTTTATACTGAATAACAGCTATGATTTTATTTTTTAAGAATTTCAAATTCTACAGTAACCTGATTACCTTCTGAATCAACCAAAGTGAGAATATGCATTCCCGGAGGTGGTTGCAAAGGCATTTGATGAATTCTTTTTGTTTCTCCCACAAAATTATTATCAACATGCCAATAGACCGTTGCATTGTTGTTTTTATGAGCTAACTCAAAAACCGTCATTCCTAATGTACCATCAAGTTCCAAAGGAATATAAATTTTAGTTAAGTTTTTAGGATAAATAACCTCCATAACCTGCTTTCCACTATTTTCAAGATTTTCTTTACAATCGTCTCTATATGGAGGAAGTGTTTTATAATGAGCATTTTTTGTTTTATAATACATTTCAATGGATGGGGGAAGAACAAACCAAGGCTTTTGAATCATATTATGAACAGATTCACAATTACTATGAACCCTGTACTTACCTGAAAAATCTAGATGAATTAGTTTATGATAAGGACATTTTGGAAAATTAATACCATTTGCCGGAATCCAAATAGAATCTGTATCCTCACAAATATCTGATGCCAGATAGCCAGAATGTTTACATATTTCAGCATAAACCAAGTCATCGTATGGTACATCGAACCAGTTTCTTTTAGCTGGTAGAATATCAAAAATTTCAAACAAAATTGGAGCTGCAGTTGTTATGCCTGTCAACTTTGGTCTTCCCTCTCCATCGGCATTGCCCACCCACACAGCGACAACAAAATCCGTTGTAACACCAATAGCCCACCCATCCCTAAAGCCAAAACTTGTTCCTGTTTTCCATGCAATTTTTTTTGAAGAAGAAAAAGATTCCCAATTACTTTTTTCCGGAGGCCGTTCCACTTCCAACATAGCCTGAAAAGTTAGCCATATTGCTCCTGCATTGAAAACTGAAAAAGGAACAGTTTCTTCAGTAGTTTTTGGTTGGTTAGGATAAAAATCTTTAAAAATTGTTGGTGGATGAAAATCTTTATCGGAATACATCGAATTATAAAATGAATAATGGTTTAAGGTTCTAGCCATTGAAGCATAAACACCCGCAATATCCCATAAAGTTCCCTCGCAACCACCTAAAACCAGTGAAAGTCCATAATAATCGGCATTCCTGTCTATTGTTGTCATTCCCGCTTTGCGTAACAAATGAATAAACTTTCTTATTCCAAAATCCTGAAGCAACTTAATTGCAGGAATATTTAGCGACCTCGCCAAAGCCCTTTTGGCAGGTACAGCACCATCGTAGCCAAGATTATAGTTTTTTGGTGTATAGCCACTTATGTAAACAGGAATATCGGGTACAAGAGCATTTGGTAAAATTTCCCCTGAAGATAACATTCCGCAGTATAAAAATGGTTTTAAAATACTTCCTGTACTTCGTCTACTTTGTATTATATCCACATGCGTTCCATGCTCTTTGTCGTTTGGAATGTTAGTGTTTCCTATATAGGCTAATGCTTCCCCTGTTTCCACATCCAAAACCAAGGCTGCAGCATTGTATATTCCGTTGCCTGAAAATCTTTCATTATATCTATTAACAATTGCGTTAACCTTTTGCTGTATTTCAATATCTATTGATGAATTAAGTTTATGAATTCTTTCTTTATTAGGCTTTACAGAATTTTGTAAAATAAAGGAAGCCAATAAATGAGGAGCATGCATAGGGTAAGGTTTCGGATTTTCAGGTATTTCTTCTACAATAGATAATTCGTAGGTTTCCTCATCAATCTCACCTGCACTAAATAGAGATTTTAGTAGTCGGTTACGTTTTAAATATAGCAATTCTCTGTTTTTTCCGGGGTGAATAAGAGCCGGACTATTGGGCAAAACTGCAAGCAATGCAGCTTCTGCCCATGAAAGATTATTAGGACTGCGACCAAAATATCTCCATGCTGCTGCTTCAAGACCAACAACATTTCCTCCAAAGGGAGCATTTGCAGCATAAAGTGAAAGAATTTCCTTTTTGCTATACGACATTTCAAGTCTTGTTGCGAGTATAGACTCGACAATTTTTTCCAAAATATTTCTTGATTTCCCTTTTCTTGAAAGCCGAATAACCTGCATTGAGATTGTACTTCCGCCTGATACTCTTTTGTTTTCAGAAATATTTTGATAAAAAGCTCTGCCTAAAGCCATAGGATCTACGCCAAAATGCGTATAAAACTTTTTATCCTCAAAATAAATAAGAGCTTTTGCAAATTTTTCGGGTACAACATTTGAAGCTGGAAACCTCCACTGACCATCCTCGGCAATATGAGCACCTAATAATTCCTCCCTATTATCTATTATTACATAGCTTACCGGTTCGTCAAATATTTCATCGGGAAGACAATTAATAAACCAAACAATAGATAAAAATAGTAAAGCAGCTCCAAAAAGAGCAAGCCATCTTTCCTTTATTCTATTTTCATTATTGTATTTCACTTTGCTAAATTACAAAAAAACGAATTTATATCTTTTTCCAACAGAAAAACTCATCTAATACCTCATTATGGTCGAAAGCAAGAATTGGAAGTTCATTTTTGTTAATCCATAAAGCTTCTGAAGCATCATCTCCGGCTAATATTTCCGGTTTTTTGTCTTTTAAAATACAGTAATAAACAATTGTAATATTCCTTCCTCTAGGATCTCTTCCCGGTTTTCCAAAAGTTTTAAACTGCTCTATTTCAATATCTTTTATGCCGGTTTCCTCTTCCAATTCACGTAAAGCTGCTTCTTTCAAATCTTCATCCATATCAACAAATCCACCCGGAAGTGCAAGAAAATTCATAAATGGTTCGTTTTTTCTCTTTATCAGCAGAACCTCAAATTCATTATTACAATCATAAATAACAATGCAATCCACCGTTACCATAGGCCTTGGATACTCATAAATAAACTCCATAATTTATTTTTTTGTAGTTAATTTGGCAATATTAGT
>JAFGXD010000166.1 GCA_016936815.1 Bacteroidales bacterium | reverse complement strand
AGGTATCACAACAGAGTCAGAATACATAGGTAATTTTTATCAAGGAGGAGTAATAATATATGTTAATATTTCTACAGGCAATGGATTGGTATGCGCAGTTAGCGATCAAAGTACAGGGATCTTTTGGAATAATGGTTCCTACATATCTACCGGCGCTATCAATACTGCAATTGGAGCCGGGCAGGCTAATACAACAACAATTATTACTGTTCAAGGACCGGGAACTTATGCGGCATTAGCTTGCGACAATTTGTCAACAAATGGTTACAGCGATTGGTTTTTACCTTCAAAAGATGAGTTGAATCTAATATATCAAAATAGGTCAATAATTAATTCAACTTCAATAGCTAATGGTGGAAGTTCTTTATCAAATGTATATTGGAGTTCTTCAGAAACTCATAGCAATCTGTCTTGGATGCAGGGCTTTGTAACCGGAGGTTCTGCTATGGCAAATAAAGATACAAATTACAGAATTCGTGCCATCAGGGCTTTTTAATTTCCTGCATATTATTATTTCTGGAAAAGCTCTTAAAATGGTTTGTTTTTCTTCATCAACCCGGATGATTTTCCTATATTTCATCTGTAAAGAGGATGATTCCGGCTATTAAAAGGCATAGCTTTGGCTTAAAGCAACCAGTTAATAAGCAATTACATGTAAAAACACAAAACCATGAAAGTTATTCAAATCGTATTAATTCTATTATTGTTTATACCCACAGTTTATTCCCAAACCTACGAAATTGATGCAGTAAATGGTCAAACAATAAATACCTGCTCGGGCACCTTCTACGATTCGGGAGGTGCTTCGAGCACTTATAATAACAATGAAAACTACACAGTAACTTTTTGTTCGGATATGCCGGGTGCACAAATAATTTTTACTTTTACCTCCTTTACGGTAGAAAATGTTTCTTACGATAATCTTACTATTTATGATGGAGCTAATACTTCCAGTCCTATAATTGGAGTTTATGGCGGAGGTTCATTATTGAGTCAAATTATTCAGTCCGGTTCCGGTTGCCTTACTTTTGAATGGTCTTCAGATTTTTCCGGGTTTTATGCAGGTTGGACTGCTAATATTTCTTGCAGTACACCTGCGCAAGAATTTGAAGCATTTATTGCTTCGGCTTCTGTTCCAAATTTTACCGGCGATACAATTCGTGCTTGCCCCGGTCAAGACATAAGTTTTACAGCCGGAGCTAATTTTCCTAACAATAATATTAATTACAACCAAACCTTGGCAAATACTGTTTTTGAATGGGATTTTGGAGATGGTTCTGCTGTGCAAACCGGGCTAAACGTAAATCACACATACAATAATAGCGGCGGATATTTAATCAGCTTGTTGGCAACCGACGTCAATGGTAACACCAATTCTAACTTAGTTCAAAACTATGTTCTGGTTGCAAATACGCCAAATTTTGCAGGGACAACAATTACTCCGGAAACTATCTGTCTTGGAGAAACTGTTAACTTAAACGGCTTTGTTCAATCCGATATTTGGTTTCAATCTATTCCTTCTCCATATTCTGAAGAAACTTTTTTACCCGATAATGCAAGCGGTTTCTATCAAACAGGAATAGAATTCGAGATTTTTGATCCAGGACAAACCTTAACAAATGTAAATGAAATTTTGGATGTTTGCATTAATATGGAACATTCATATCTTGGCGATTTAACAATTCAACTCATTTGTCCATCGGGGCAGTCGGTAAACTTTATTGTTTTTCCTAATGGAATGGGAGGCATGCATTTGGGTGAACCAATTGATTTAGATGGGAATTTAAACCCCGGTATAGGTTATGAATACTGCTTTTCGCCGACATCGACAAGCGGTACTTTGGCCGAAAACTACTTGCCATGGATTACTACTCTTCCGGCAGGAACTTATGAAGCAGTTTCGCCCTGGACAAATCTTTTGGGCTGTCCATTAAATGGAGACTGGCAAATTTACATTTACGACAACCTACCTTCAGATAACGGATACATTTTCGAATGGATGATAAACTTCGATCCTGCAATTTTTCCTTCAAGTTTGTTAAGTATTGAAAATTCATATCCTACAAGCAATATGCAGTGGGTTGGCGAAAATATTACTGTTGATAATAACAATACTGCTGTTGCTCAGCCTGTTTCAATAGGAAGTGTAGAATATTCGTTTACAGTTTTAGACGATTTTGGTTGCGCTTACGACACATCACTGTTTGTTAATGTTTTGCCCATTGGAAGCCCCGGTTGCTGCATAGAACCTATTGCTTATGCCGGTGCAGATGATGAGGTTTGTGGTTTTGAATACTCTTTGTCTGCTGTTTTGGACAATCCTTCAGGTAGTGGAAACTGGTCATTTTCAGGCTCAGGAACAGCCGTCTTTTCAGATGCTTCAAATCCTAATAGCTCAGTAAGTGTTGGAGCAAGCGGCGTTTATAGTTTTACCTGGACCGAATCCATTGGTGTAGATTGCGAAAGCTCGGATGAGGTTACTATTACGTTTCTTGAAATTCCTACTTCAACTTTCTCTATTACTAATATTCCTTGTTTTGGCGACAGTGCAATTGTTACATACACAGGATCTGCTTCTTCAACTGCTTTTTACGATTGGAATTTTGGCGATGCAATAAACAATCCAAGCGGACAAGGGCCTCATTTAATTTATTGGAATTCTTCAGGATATCACAACATTAGTCTTACTGTTACCGATAATACTTGCGTTTCAGAAGAAACTACTGAAAATATTCTTATGCCCGAAGAACTTAATTCAATCGTTAATACCGGTAATATTGAATGTCCCGGAGGTGTTACTTCAATTTCAATTATTGCAAATGGAGGAACAGGTTCTTATTCGTACAATTGGGATCCAAACCCCGGAAGTCTTACAAATGTTGGCTCAGGAACCTATAATCTCACAATTTCCGATAATAACGGATGCTCCAATTATCACAATTTTACCATTAATGAGCCTCCGGGGTTTGTCTATGACAATCATCCTGTAAATTTATTGTGCAATGGAGATTTTTCGGGTACAATAGATATTGACTATGCCGGTGGAACTCTGCCATACTCGTTTCAATGGTCAGGTCCTTCAGGTTTTAATGCCTCAACTGAGGATATCTCCGCTTTAGCTGCCGGAACTTATAATATTTTTATTGAAGATTCCGGGGGTTGCACTCTTTCCGATGAAATTACAATTACTCAACCAAATGTTCTAAATGCTCAAATAGTTTCTTCAACCAATATTTCCTGTTTTGGCAATTGCGACGGTTCTGCAATTGTAACAGCAACAGGCGGAACACCCCCATATTCCTGTTTTTGGGAAACTTTGGAAACTTCAACTTTTGCAAGCGACCTTTGTGCCGGAATAACTTACGTTTCAATAACAGACGCTAATAATTGCCAAGCTGCTACTTCTGTTGAAATTTTTCAACCCGACTTGCTTACAATTGAAGTATTAGCAACTAATGTTAATTGCTATGGCGAATCAAACGGAACAATAACCGTTAATACAAGCGGAGGAACTCCTCCCTTTTCTTTCAATTATTCGCCAAGTTTGCTAAATACAGGAATTCAAAATAATCTTAGTGCCGGAGCTTACAATCTTACGGTTTCGGATGCTAATAATTGTAATGCAACGGCTTATGTTGTAATTTCCGAGCCTTCTTCTCCTCTAAATTTAAGTTATATTCAAACAAACCCAATTTGTTTTGGCGAAAATACAGGTTCTATCGACATTTCGGTTTCAGGTGGAACTCCCAACTATACTTATAATTGGTCAGATAGTTTAAGTTCCGAAGATTTGTCAAATTTGTCGGCAGGAATTTATTCTCTAACCTTAACAGATTCTAATGGATGTACTGCCGGCATTGGTACGGAAATTATTCAACCTGAAAGAATTAAAGTAGTTTGTTCCGAAGATCAAACAATTTGCATTAATGAATCTGCCGTTGTTTCAGCTACAGCCACCGGAGGCACAAATCCTTACACCTACCACTGGAGCAACTATTTTTCCGCCCAAACTCAGGTTGTAAGTCCTTCACAATCTCAAAGCTACTCAATAACAGTAACTGATATAAACGGATGCACAAGCAATATTGAAACCGTTAATATTAATGTTCATGATTCTTTAATACTGAAATTATATACTCAGGATAATATAATATGCGAAGGTCAACCGGCCGTAATACATTCTTTTTTCGACGGAGGCAATGGGGGACCTTATATACTTACCGAAAATGGAGAGGTTGTGGTTATGCCATATATTGTTTATCCAACCGGTACTAGCACATTTACTTTCCAATTAAACGATATGTGTACAACACCTGCTGTTTTGGACAGTATAAAAATTGAAGTTATTAAGAAACCTGAAATATCATTTAATTGGGATAATCCGGCAGGATGCGAGCCTCATCATGTAAGTTTCAATGGACTATCCAGTCCAAATCATGTTAATTATTACTGGGATTTTGGCGACAATCTAAACAATTTCTCAACAAAACCCAGTCCGTCTCATTTATATGCAAACGATGGTGTTTACGATGTATCTCTAACGGTAACCGATACTGTAAATGGCTGCAAATCTACAATATATAACAATGGTATAATTACTGTATATCCTCTTCCAAAAGCAGAGTTTTTGCCCGAGCCACAAATTGCATCTATACTAAATCCTACAATATATTTCCATAATAATTCCGAATTAAACTTCGAAAATACTTGGTATTTTGGTCTTATTGACTCTTCAAACAGCCTTAATCCCGAATATCTTTTTAGTGAAGTAGGAAATTACAATGTAACGCTTTTTGTTAAGACTGAATATGGCTGCGTTGATTCTACAACAGTTTGGGTAAAAATAAAAGATGAATTTACATTTTATGCCCCTACAGCATTCACCCCAAATAGAAATGCTACAAACGATATTTTTACGGTTTTCGGTTACGGAATAGATCCCGGAAATTTCAAAATGTTAATTTACAACCGTTGGGGTGAATTAGTTTTTGAAACAGACAAATACAATCCCGATAATCCCTATGAATATGGCTGGAACGGACAAATTAAGTCAGAAAATATTGGAACCACCGGTGTTTATAAATGGCTGGTAATTTATAAAGATTTGAATGGAATTCAGCACGAAAGAACTGGGAATGTTACATTAATTAGGTAATTTCTAACCTTATTTTGATTCAAGGGGTCTTGCTTATAATTTTTTTTATTGCACTTAGATTATGCGTAGTTTTATTAACAAGAAGTAAGAATTCCTACTATTATTTAATATCGTAGGGAAGGTACAAATATCTTTTTTTGTTAATTTCTGCAATCTGTGTATAAATAATTTCTGCATTCTTGGCTATTTCAATAATGTATAAAACAGATTCCTATTTTTGAAAATCAGCAAAAAATAGTAAATTTGGTATTTCTAAAATAATGAAAATGAATCGGTCAAAATATTTCAAGATTGCATTATATTTTTTTATTTTTTTTCTCGCAATACTAGCTGGATGTAAACCAAGGCAAGATTACGAAAACAAAAAAAATACAATCGAAAAGGTAAAAACAGCGGAATCTTGCATTATAGACTCATTATCGCCCCCAAAAGTGATAAGCATAAGCAAAGATTCATTACCTAATTACAAAGCAGGAGAAAATGGCATAAAAAATCCAAAAATAGTAAAAGCGGGAATTCCTGTCAAAAAGCCCAATACTGGTATTCAAGCAATAATACCCGGGGTTTCACATTGCCCACAGACAAATGATGAAATTCTTAAACAAATTCAACCGGTTAAAACAAAAATACCTATTAGTTTAAACCAAGGAGACGAAGCTTTTCCTGCGGAAATGGATTATATATTTTCAAAAGAACATAGTAAACTTGTAATACCTCCAAGAGTTTTTTATCCGGGAAAAGAATTAATGAGTCAGCCAAAAATAGTAAATGTTAGTTCTTTACAAAAATCGTCTCAAAACAACAATTATTCTAGTAATACAAGAAATGACAGCCTAAAACCACCAAAAATTATTAAAGTAAATAATCCAATTATTAAGCATTCGCTTCCTCCTCGTTACAAAGACAACGCAATTGCCAATTTAAAATATTACGACATTGAACAAGGAATGATTTCTTCTTATGTAATGTCGATTTTTGAAGATAAAAATGGAAACATTTGGATTGGTACTTGGGGTGGGGGACTAAGTAAATTTGACGGTGAAACTTTCACACACTTTACTACCAAACAAGGCTTATCTAACAATTATGTCTTATCAATTATTGAAGATAAATACGGAAATATTTGGTTTGGTACAGATGGCGGCGGAGTAAACCGTTTTGATGGAGAATCTTTTACCCACTTTACTACCGAACAAGGTTTGAGTAATAACTACGTTTTGACAGTATTTGAAGATAGTAAAGGTAACTTATGGTTTGGTACAGATGGTGGTGGTTTAAATAAATTAGAGGAGGGGAAGAAAAATAAATCAAACGATTTTAAAAATCAATCTGCAAATTATGTTATAACACAATTTACAACAAGTCAGGGCCTCAGTAACAATGTAGTTCTTTCAGCATTTGAAGACAAGAAAGGTAATCTTTGGTTTGGAACCAACGGCGGTGGGGTAAGTTGTTTTAATGGCAATGCTTTTACCCATTTTACAACAGAGCAGGGTTTAATTAATAATATAGTGTATGCAATTTCTGAAGATAAATTAGGAAATATTTGGTTTGGAACAGAGGCCGGTCTTTGTAGCTATAATACTAATCCCGAGGATTCTATTAATATTAATTCAAATCATACCTTTACTCATTTCTCAACCGACCAAGGATTAATTAATAATGTTGTCTTGTCAATAATTGCAGATAAATCTGGAAATATTTGGTTTAGCACTTATAATGGCGGAGTTAGTAGGTTTGATGGGGAGGCTTTTACCCATTTTACCATCGAACATGGATTAAGCAACAATGTCGTTTTAACAATTCTTGAAGATAAAAGCGGAAGTCTTTGGTTTGGAACTGATGGTGGTGGGATTAATAAATATAGTGGTGAAACTCATACTCATTTTACAACAAAGCAAGGTTTAAGTAGTAATATTATTTGGTCAATTCTTGAAGATAAAAGTGGAAACCTTTGGTTTGGAACTGCCGATAACGGGGTAACAAAGTACGATGGTGAAAACTTCCTTAATTATACTACTAGTCAAGGATTATCAGATAATAGTTTAAGATCAATTCTTGAAGATAAAAATGGAAATATTTGGTTTGGAACATTGCAAGGTGGTCTATGTAAATATAATGGCGAATCTTTTTCTATTTACAAAACTGAACAAGGCTTAAGCAACAATGGAATATTATCTATGCTTGAAGATACAAAAGGAAATATTTGGGTTGGTACAAACGGCGGCGGAATAAATTATTTTGATGGAGAAAAATTCAGCCACCTAACTACTAATCAAGGGTTAACTAATGATGTTGTTTTTTCAATTTTTGAAGACAAGAACGGAGCAATATGGTTTGGTACTTCGGGCGGCGGAATAAGCCGATATGATGGTAATAACTTAGTAAATTTCACTACTAAACAAGGGTTAAGTAATAATAAAGTAAAGAGGTTTTACGAAGATAAATATGGCAATATTTGGATTGCCACAAGCGATAAAGTTACAATATTAACTTACGATTATATTCAAAAGTATTTTAATAATAAGTCAAATTCTTTAAGCCAAAAGGAAGGTATTTATTATTTATCTACTGAACAAGGACTTTTTTCAAATTTAATTATGAGTATAACTGATGATAAAAGTGGAAATATCTGGATAGGTAGCGAAAATGGCCCAATTCGTTTAAGCTTTATTGAAACTGCATCTAACTTGAAAAATAAAGATGCAGAACAATTGCTAGGGATGTCTGCAAGCAATATCCTTCTTATCGATTCGGCCTATTATAAAGTTAAAAATTACTCTGTTCACGAGGGCTTTATTGGAGGTGATGTTTATTCCAATAATTCTGTTTGCGAAGATAGCAAAGGGAATATTTGGTGGGGTAGCGGAAAAATGCTTACCAAATATAATCCAAATTTCGATTTTGTTGATACTACAAAACCAATGATACATTTCAAAAATATAAGACTATTTTTTGAAACTATAGATTGGTCAAATATTACCGGTGTTGTCTCCGAAAACTCTTCAGATCTAATAATCCCTTCGGGTATAGATTTCGACAGTCTAACAAAATGGCATAAAATACCTGTCAATCTTTCATTAGCTTACGACCAAAATCATATAACCTTTGATTTCATCGGAATTAACTGGACTCGTCCCGATAAAATTCTATATAAATACATTCTTGAAGGTGTTGACAAAGAATGGAGTCCTCTTACTAATAAAACAGAAGCTACTTTTAGCAATCTTTCTCATGGAAAATACAGCTTTAAAGTAAAAGCAGTAAGTAATGACAATATTTGGAGCGAAACTCTAACCTACAATTTTGTTATTAAACCTCCCTGGTGGTTAACCTGGTGGTTTAAGCTTATATACATCTCATCTGCAGTATTAGCATTGTTTATTTTTTATCGTTGGCGAACAGCAACACTCAGAAAAAGACAAAAACAACTTGTTTACGAAGTTAGAAAGGCCACAATGGAGATAAGAGAAAAAAATGAGATTTTAAATCAACGTAATGAGGAAATTATTTCCCAGAAAGATGAAATTGAAAGTCAAAGAAATTTAGTTGTAGAACAAAAAGAACATCTTGAAGAAATTCATAGAGAAATAACCGACAGCATAAATTATGCTAAACAAATACAAACATCTACATTGCCTGATTTGAATCTTTTGAAAAATAGCATTACCGATTTTTTTATTCTTTTTAAACCTAAGGACGTGGTGTCAGGTGACTTTTATTGGTTCGCTGAAGAGGAAGATAAAATAATTATTGCAGTAGCCGACTGCACAGGTCATGGCGTACCTGGTGCCTTCATGAGCATGTTGGGAATCGGAATATTAAAAGAAATCGTTGTTAGAGAGAAAATTACTCAAACAGACCAAATATTAAATGAACTGAGAATTGAAGTAATAAAAGCTCTTAGTCAAACCGGTGCATCTTCCAAAAATTCATCTTCCTCTAAAACTCTGCGCGATGGAATGGATTTGTCTCTCTGCATAATTCACAAAAAATCTAACATTTTACAATGGTCGGGAGCAAATAATCCCTGTATGCTAATACAAAATGGGGAATTTACCGAAATTAAAGCCGACAAAATGCCAATAGCCTTTTATGAAAAAATGGATAAATTTTCGGTTCATGAAATCCCCTTAAAGAAAGGAGATATTATTTATTTAACCACTGATGGATTTATTGACCAGTTTGGAGGGCCGAATGGCAGAAAATTCATGTCAAAACGACTTAAAGAATTATTAGTGGAAATATCACCCAAACCCATGAATGAACAAAATGAAATATTAGACAAAACTATATTAGATTGGATGAACGGCTATTATGAACATTACGAACAAACAGACGATATTACAATTATGGGAATTAAAATTTAACAGTTAAATTAACGGGAAAACAAAAACTAATGAAAATATTTCTTATAGGTTTTATGGGTTCCGGAAAAACCACCACCGGAAAAAAACTTGCAAAAATCCTTAATTTCGATTTTTACGATTTAGATCAAATGATTGAACAGGATGAAAATAAAACTATTGACAGTATTTTTGAAGAAGATGGAGAAGAAAAATTCCGTTGGTTGGAGAGAAATGCTCTTAAAAAGTCAATTATTACTCTGTCTAATTCAATTATTTCTACAGGTGGAGGAACTCCTTGTTTCGTAAATAATATGGACTTAATGAATAAGTCAGGAATAACTGTTTATTTAGAACTCGATGAGAAATCAATTCTAAATAGACTGCTCTTTGCAAAAGAATCTCGTCCTCTTATAAAAAAATTATCAGAAGATGAATTGAGAATATTTATTTCAGAACAATTATCTATACGAAAACCATTCTATCAGAGATCTAAAATTACCTTTTCGGCTCTTAGTCCCAATTATTATCAACTTGGCGAATTAATTAAAAGCCTTGAATAGAATGATTTAAGAATATGTAAAGAACTTGTAAAGAAGGTTTTTTTGACTTGTATTACATTTTGCTGTACTTTAGCGGCTGTAAAAACTTATAAAAATTATCAATCATGAAAAAATTCAAATCACTATTCATTTACACATTAATTCTTTCATTTGTTGGAATGACAGTAATGTCGGGATGCAAAAAGAAAGACGACGACGATGATGATAACAATAATACTTCCAAAAAGTATGCTCTAGTTATTGATAACGGCGCTCAAACAATTAATCCCGATCAAAGCGTAACTTATTCTGCTAAACTTGTTGATGTTGACGGTAATATTACTACTCCATCAGGTGTTACCTGGACAACAAGTAATTCGGAAATATGCACCATTAGTTCATCAGGAGGAGTTTCAGTTGTTGCTACAGGAGAGGTAACAGTAACCGCATCCGTAACCGTTGATGGCTTTACATACACGGCCTCTGTACCTTTGGGAATTTATTCTCCAACTTTGTTTACAGTTGTTCCGGGTGCAATTATTTTCGAAGCAGGGTACAGTCTTCAACTAGAAGTAGTTCATTTTACAACAGAAACAGGTATTACTTATAGTTATACTTCAAGTAATGCTTCTGTGGCTTCTGTTAACAGCTCCGGACTTGTTACGTTTAACGCAACCGGCTCTTGTACTATTTCTGTTACCGCAAGTAATTTACCCGACAATCCATTCGTTGTTCCTGTTCTTGTTGTTGGCGAACCTGATGTTGTGCTTCCTGTAACAAGAGTTGAGGTTAATCCACCATCTGGAGATATTTTTAAGAACGAAACGCTACAACTTACTGCAAAAGCTTATAATCCTGATGGCGAAGTAGCAGGCTCAACTTTTACCTGGACTTCTTCAAATCCTGAAATTGCTACTGTTGATGCTACCGGAAAGGTTAGTCCTGTTAGAACCGGCGAAACTTATATTAAAGCTACTTGTCAGGGTGTTTTTGCTCAGGCCGAAATTCTTGTAAACCCCGATACTATTGTTCTTGTTACTCCTTTCTGGAAAGATATGCAACCGGGACAAACTTTTCAGTTTACTGCAACGGCTTACAAAAACGAAAGAAGTATTCCTCTTTCAGGAGCTACGGTTTACCCTGTTACTTTCCAATGGATGATGCTAGATTACGGACCGGGCTTCGAAATGTTTAATATTGGAACTTGCGACCAAAACGGAAATGTTACTCTTAAAAACGATGCTATGACTGGTATGGTTTCTATGGTTATGGCATGGGACGTAAACAACGAATATGTTGGTGGAGGAGCAATGATTATGGTAGATTTCGGATTACCATTCAAAAAGAAATAACCTTTGACAATAATAATTAGAAAACAGGAAATTACGATTTCCTGTTTTTTTTTACTTTTGTAAATTGAAAAAATAAATAAATATTGAAAAACTTAACTACTCAAATTCAACCTCAAATTGAAGAAAGCTGGAAAGTAGCTTTGGCAGAGGAATTTGCTTCAGATTATTTTATTAAGTTGAAGGACTTTTTAATTACTGAAAAAGCCTCTTATACCATATACCCAGACGGTTCCAAAATTTTTGCAGCTTTTAATTATACTCCTTTTAATAAGGTAAAGGTTGTGATACTGGGGCAAGATCCATATCATGGTGAAGGTCAGGCGCATGGACTTTGTTTTTCTGTGCCTCATGGCGTTAAACCGCCACCTTCTCTTGTAAATATTTATAAGGAATTAAATGCCGATTTAGGAATTCCAATTCCTTCTCATGGAAATTTAGAACATTGGGCAAAACAAGGAGTTCTGCTACTAAATGCAACTCTTACTGTTAGAGCAAATGCGGCAGGCTCTCACCAGAAAAAAGGTTGGGAGAATTTTACTGATGCTGCAATAAAAAAAATATCGGAAAATCTTGAAAATGTGGTTTTTCTCTTGTGGGGACGTTATGCCCAAAACAAAGAGTCATTAATAGACAATAACAAACATTTAATTCTAAAAACAGTTCATCCATCACCACTTTCTGCTTACAATGGATTTTTTGGATGCAAGCACTTTTCAAAAACTAATTTGTTTCTTAAATCAAAGGGTATTAAAGAAATTGTTTGGTGAAAAATTCAGAACCATAAAATCTTTTTAATGAAATAATTCAAAATTGAAATTTTACTTTTTTATCTGATACTGGTTAAGGCACTCTTACTTTAATTATTTTTTCCTTGAAATACCCATCCTTTGTGTAAATATTTAATAAGTAAATTCCGGAGTTAATATTGTTTGTTTCAATTTCATAGTTATTTTTGGATTTTTGAAGAATCTTGCAACTCTTCTCTTTTCCTGCAATATCTGTAATAATAATTGATTCAATATTAATGTTTTTTGTTCTTACAAAGAGTTTATTTGTAAAAGGGTTAGGGTAAACAGCAGTTTGAGTATTTATGATTTCTGAATTATTTATTTCTGTGTCAACAAATTCTATTGTAATAGAATCGCTTGAAAAACAATTAAGTGTACCGAAATTTCTTTCGATGTAGTAGAAACAATAAGTTCCAAATTCCGAAACATATACCTGAACGGAATTACTGTTACTGTCGGGTAAGAAGTCAACAATTCCGGGGCCACTGTAGATCCAGTAACCATGGTTTGTTGGATAATCAAGATTTTCGGCATCAAGAATTGTGTAATTGCCGGGAATAATGTGATTTAGACTTGTAATATTTGAAGATGGCAAATTGCAACAATTAGTATCGGTTATTGGTTTAAAAAATAATATAATAGTTGTATCATATTCACATCCAAAATTGTCAGTAACCAAATAAGTGAAAAACTCACTAGTTACTTCCATTGGTTCTCCAAATGCACTTGCATAAAAGTTTTCTCCAATTTCCAAAATCATTCCGTTTTCTCCGTAATTATGAAACCATGTTTCATTTGATGGATAGTTTTGTTGTTCTAAAATGTTTGAAGTTATTGTTTCATCGAATTGAATTCCCCAAGAAAAAACTGTTCCGTTGTCGGATACCCAATTGTCTGCAATTGTTAGAATCCAGTTCCCATTTATCTCACAACCAACAAAATTTGAAAGAGGCTGCACACTTAAATAAGAACCCGATGGTAGGGTGTCGGTTGAATAAGCATAAGAGCCCATTGTTTGAGCATAATCTGTGTTTCCCGGTACAGCCCAACAGTAATCCCATCCTGTTCCCGGATTTGTGCTTCCGTCATCTAACGCTTCACCCAAAAATGTGTCGAAACCGGTTTGATTGTGCAAAATAACTTCTGTAGATGCTCCGGTAAAGATATTATATGGACAAGTTAGTTTAATTATTAAATCGCCTAAAAATGAATGTTCAATATTTGTGCAAATTGATAATATTTGTGCAACCGAATCGACTATTGTTCCTGAAGGTAAACAATTGATATTTATAGGCAATTGAAGGACACTGCCTGTATCAATCAATTGTCCTGAAGACTCATAATCAAAGTTGCAAAATTCGGGAACAAATGATTGAAAATTTGAAATAATATTTAAGGGAATTAATTCGGCCATACAGAAAGTATCCGATTGAATATTAGAAATAAAATTTGGTAACGATGAAACCTGAGCTACGTAATGAATACTATTTTTGCTTTTGCAACCGTAATAATCAGTAATTTCTAAATTTATGTTGTAAATGCCGGCTTGTGGGTAAACATACGAAACCATAAAACCTGTGTCTAAATGTCCGTTGCCAAAATCCCAAACAAATAATGATGTTCCATCGTGTTGCGGATAAGTAGAGTTTTGGTAAATTCCGTTTCCAAAAAGACGTATACTATCTCCGGAACACATGTTTAAATAATTTATTGAACCTGATGAATTTACTGCAGGAAAAGAGTTGTAGACATTTGCCTGAATACTTTGACATGAAAAGTTACAATTAAAATTTCCGCCAATATTTGAGCCGTTTGCAGTTGAAGAGAATACAAAGGTTAGGCATCCGCTTAAATTGCTCTGAGAGGCAGCAACTATTTCATTTTCACTCCAAATATTGCAACCCAATAATGGGTAAGTATCATTAGGTCCATCAAAAACACAATATGTGGCACAAACATTTTCAAAATCAGTAAATTCAAGTTGAATATGAGAACAAAGTGGGTTTTCGGAGCAAAGTGTAACCTTATACTCCTGTCCATAATAATAGGTGCCTAAATACAAAGAGCCGGATTCTGAAACAATTGTCTCGCCATTGTTCCCTGTTATTGTATATTGAGCAAAAAGACCTGAAACAAAAAATAGGATTATTGCTGTAATAAATATTTTCATTTATTGTTTTTTCTAATGACGAGTTTTTTACGAATAAGGTTGTTAGCAAAAATATGATTTTTTTTCTAAACATTTTTTTATATTTTTATCGTCCCTTATCAAAAGACCTAATGACATTAAATAATCTACAAAAAATAACTCTGGAAACTCTTCATTTATCTCCCGAAGAGCTCGAATATTCCAATGCAGATGGAACTTATTGGGTAAGGTATATACATTTGGAACAAGGCATTTTTAAAATAGAATCTAATGGTTTTGTCGATCAGGAAAATATGGAAAACCAATATGCTATTGGAGAGAAAATTAGAAATGCACTTTTAAAATATGCTCCGGGTGTAAAATATTCAATTATTTGGGACGCTAAAAATTTAAAATCCGGATCTACATACGCTAGAAATAATCAACTTAAACGCTTTAAAACATATAAAAACTTAGGCTGCATAGCAACCTACAATGCCAATGTCTTTGTA
The DNA here is from genome assembly GCA_016936815.1 of Bacteroidales bacterium. Lineage (GTDB taxonomy): Bacteria > Bacteroidota > Bacteroidia > Bacteroidales > GWF2-38-335 > GWF2-38-335. The sequence goes on along the minus strand of JAFGXD010000166.1, from coordinate 11,095 downwards.
AAAACTTTTGCCAGAATTATTAAAATCCTTGTACCTACTCTCGATATTTCTATTCATAAAAGCGAACAGGCTGCTATCGATTATGTTAGAAGTAAAACTAATCTTTCACATTCTGATGAAGTTTCTAAACTCTTTGAGGTTAAATTTGAAGAAGTCTGGGGTAAAGATAAACAATACTTAGAAACTGAAAAGGATAAAATTAGGGTTGTAAATAATGATGATTGGTCTTTTTCTAATTCTAAATTTTCTGTTTCTTACTACCTTTTGGAAAACAACACTACTTACAGTAAGTTTTTTGGCAAAGTAGATGAAGAAGAATTGAAAATTATCTTGCAGGTTAGGAAAAAGATACTGTCTGATATGAATATGTTGGAAAGTCCACTTTTTCAGATTATTGACACAAGTGATGTGAACTATGTAAGTAAAAAAGCAAAACGATATCTCGATAAATACTACCAAGAAAATCCTTCTGAAGTTCCGGAAATTACATATATTGTAAATCCCCCCTATTTTTTGAGGTTTTTCGCAAAAATTTTAAGCAGCCTGAGACCCAACGACTATAAGAACTTGATTTTTGTTAAAGATTTATCTGAAGCAATTAGAAAACTTAAAAATTTTGAAATTTCTCCGAAAGATATTCCCATTAATACCAAAGAAAATTTTGTTGATGTACATGAAGAAAATCGTTATTTATGGGAAAGAATCTGGGAAATGGAAAAACTACAAGAAGACAGGCTTGATATGCTTTTTAATATTATTTCAAGGATTACTTGGGACGAATCTTACAAACCGGTAGATATCTCTCATATTAAAGAATCCGACCCTTTTGCCGATGTTTTTGGAGGTATTAGAATTTTACAAGAAGATGTTATTCAGATAATCAATGATATTAAGCAGACTACAACAGAATTGGAGACTCATAAAAATCATTTGGAAAAAATTGTGGAAGAACGAACTGTTGAATTAGTTTCTGCCAAAGAAAAAGCTGAAAATGCAGATAAACTAAAATCTGCTTTTTTGGCAAATATGAGTCATGAAATACGTACTCCAATGAACTCTATTCTTGGTTTTAGTGAAATGCTTGCTTCAGAAAGTCTTACGGAAACAAAAAGGTTGGGATATCTTAAACAAATTCAAGATAGTGGAAAAAACTTGCTTAATATTATTAACGATATTCTTGATTTTGCAAAAATTGAATCCGGAGAAATCTCAATTCTTACAAAACCTTGCGATATAAAAACTCTTGTTTTCGATGTTTTTGAGGGTTTTAAGCAAACTGAGTTTTGTAAGTTTAATAATAATAATCTTAATCTTGAATTCTCACCCCAAAACTTTGAAATTGATAGGTTAATTGTTGAAACCGATGGAAGGAGACTACGTCAGGTAATTATTAATCTACTTAACAACGCTTGCAAATTTACAGAAAGGGGAAAAGTGAGTTTAAGTCTGCATAAGGACGAAAATAATTTTCTTATTACTGTAAAGGATACGGGAATTGGAATTCCAGAAGAAAAAATCGAATCTATTTTTGAAAGGTTTACTCAGGTTCACAAAAATACCTACGGAGGTACAGGTCTTGGTTTGGCTATTTCAAAGAATATAGTTGAATTACTAGGTGGAAAAATTCTCTTGAAAAGCTCTGTAGGTCATGGTTCAGAATTTACACTTGTAATGCCATTACAACAAACAATAAATACTGCCACTGAGACAAAGAGTTCTTATTTGTACCCAAATTTTGAGAAAAATACAATTCTTATTGTAGAAGATGAGGAGTCGAACTATTTTTTTATTAGTGAAGTGCTTTCTAAAACAAAGGCAAATCTTGTGCATGCAAAAAATGCTGAAGAAGCAATAGACTTTTTCTGTAATCGGGAATTTTCTCTTGTAATAATGGATGTTCGCTTACCCGGAAAGAGTGGCTATGAAGCTACAAAAATTTTGAAGGAAATAAATCCCACAATACCTGTAATTGCATGCACTGCTTATGCAATGGCCGGAGAAGATGATAGATGCAGAGAAGCCGGTTGCGATGATTATATTTCAAAACCGGTTAAACCAAAACAATTAGTTGAGGTCATAAAAAGAAACCTTATAAACTCCTAAGGATTATATCCTGAAGAATTTAAAATTGATTGATAATCATTATTTTTCATTAATTCTTGAAAACTAGTTTCAGGATTGCTTTCCATATATTTTCTTACTATTTGCCAACCAATCCAAATGCCTGCCTTTCCAGGCGATTGCTTAGAAAAGTTAATAGTAAAAGGTCCTTCTCCAATATATTTTTTTATTGTCATCATATCGCTAACAAACAATTGTTTGTAGTCGAGCAAATAATTCCACATATTTTTTTCATTTTCTTTACACCATTGTATTTGTTTTTCCGAATATCCCATAATTAGAGATTCAGATTCATTTGGCATCATTGCTTCTACAAAGTACAATATTTTGCCCTGATATATTATGTGTTCCAATAAATTTCCTTTTTTTTCTTCCATTGGAAAAACTTTGTAAGCAAAGGCCTGCATACAATCCGGAGCAATCCTCTCCTTCTTCATGTTGGGAATAGAATAATTATTTAATCCCATACTCTTGTATAACTCATAGTCGCTTCCAAGATACTTTTCCAAAGAAATGGCAATAATATCACCGGTGGTTGCAACTGAAAGATTGAACCCAGATATATATGCAATTATTGTTGGAATATTGTTGTCAGGATAATAATATTTATAATGCTTAAATGCCTCAGAAAGCTTTTCATTAATGTAAGAATTGCTTGAGAATTTTTTTTCAACTTCTGCAAAAGCTTCTTTTACAAGATAATAATCAATAAATTCTTTTAGTCTGCCATAATATCCCGAATCCGTTGAATGACCAATGCTTATTAAACTTGTATTAAATAATTCAAAAAAATCGGGATATGCCTCCTGTAATTTAAGAACCTCATTTTCACCTTTTTTAAAAGCATTCTTTAAATCTTGGTCAAATCTCTTTATTTCTAATTTAACTTTTATGTCGGAAACATCAACATCTAAACGGTTTCCCGAGCCACAAGAACCAAATATAAATACCATTAAAAAATAAATGAAAAAATTTCTTGGTAAAATTGAACTTCTCTTATGCATTGTTTTTCTTTTTTGTTTTATATTTGCATCAAATCAATAACGTTTAATACTATGAAAAAATTCTTATTTTCTGCAATATTATTTATTTTTATTGTAAATACCACCACAGCTCAAGTAAGTTTTTCAATTGATGCTGCTCCACAACTTTCTTGGTTGAAATCCGATAAATCTATTGTTGCTAAAGATGGCTCAAAATTCGGCTTTAAATACGGACTAAATCTCGATTTTGCTTTTGGCGACAATTATGCTTTTTCAACAGGAATAAAAATAAACAATCTTGGCGGAAAACTTATTTATAACACCGACAGTATTCTTCGTTTTAACCACGATGAAACTATGGACACTCTGCCAACAGGTATTAGCATTGCCTACAAACTGCAATATCTTGAAATTCCTTTGGGCCTGAAATTTAAAACCAACGAAATTGGCTACATGACTTATTATATGCAAGTTGGTCTTTCTCCATTAATTAACATTGGTGCAAATGCTGATGCACAACACCCAAACAGAAGTTTTGAAGGAGAAAAAATTAATAAAGAAGTTAGACTTTTTAGTCTTGGTTACTTTATTTCCGGAGGTTTCGAATATAACCTTGGTGGCGCAACATCTGTATTGGTTGGCTTAAGCTATTTTAATGGATTTATGGATGTTACTAATAACGAAGATGTTAAGGATAAAACTATTCTTAATTCGGTTGCTTTAAATGTTGGTATAAAATTCTAGTTATTAAAAAATATTATTGCCCGCAGGAAATATTCTTGCGGGCTTTTTTGTTTATATTTGTATAAAGAAAGACCTAAAAACAATATATTTTTAAGATTATGAAAATTCTAGCTATTTTTTTTCTATTAACTGCATCTTTTATTTTACATGCTCAAAAAACAGTCTTTTTTGAGGATAATGAAAAATTAGGTGTAAAAACAACATCAGGAAAAATTATTATTCCTGCAAATATTGATAATACATCAGATTTTTATTCAGGTATAGCCTGGATAGAAAAAGAGGGCAAATATGCTTTTGTCTCAGAAAAGGGAGGTGTAATATTCTCCGAATGGTACGATATGGTTCAACTAGATTGGAGTAGTAGAGATGAGTTTCTGCAGGTTTGGAATAACAGAAAAACGGCATTAATCAACAAAAAGGGAGAGGTAATAAGCGAATGGTGCGATTCAATAGGTAGAATTTATGAATCTGATTTTTGGTTTTTTCGAAACAATGGAAAAGAAACTGTTTTTAACAACGAACAAAAACAACTTACACCATGGGTAGATAGGTTGGAAATTTACGATGATAGCGAGTTTCTTTATTATTCAATTCTTTACAATAATAATAAGGTGGCTTTTACTGCAAACAAATTTAGTAGGCAGTCGGAGTGGGTCGATAGCATTTACGATTTTTACAATTATACTCAAATAGGCTCTATGTGGGTGAAAATTGACAAAAAGTACACCTTAATTAATGAAGACCTGAAAATTGCAGAATTTAGAGCCGACAAAATTTCAGATTTGTATCATCTGGAGGAAAACAACTATTTTTTTGTTGAAAACGATGGAAAAACAGCATTAGTTGGCAGAAATCATGAACTGTTAACCGATTGGTTCGACATAATTATTAATGAAGATTTGTATTACTTCACTTTTATTAGAATAAAAAAGGATAATAAATATGCTTACTTAAAACCATCTTCAAAAAAGATAGAAATAACCGAATGGTACGACTTTCTTTTTCCTACCGAAGATATGGATAGTTACGATTATTCAATTGTTGAAAAAAATGGAAAGTTTGCAATAATTAACAGAGATTTTAAAACTACAACAAAATGGTACGATATATTATTTAATATTGAAAGTGAATACGGCGTTTTTGTTGCAGGTAACGCTAATGAACCTCTGAAAATAATTGATATGTATGATAAAAAATATGAACCTGTTTGGGAAAATTATTTCGACAAGGATAGATTAGTTGTTGTGAGGAGTTCAAAAGGTTATGGAATAATGAATTCGAAAGGAGAAACAAAAATCCACTGGTGTCTTATGCGTCCGTATTCCTTTGATAGAGCCTTGGCTTATAATTGCGATGAAAAAAGAAGGTGTACATATTTAGACATTCAAGGAAATCCAATTGGTGATTATATTTTTGAGGATGGACTAAATTTCAATCAAAATAAAGTTGCTGCGGTTAAATTAAATGGAAAATGGGGAATAATAGATGAAAAGGGTGATTTCTTATTTAACCCTTCTTTTAGGTTGTTGAAAAGTGGATGGGAAGATAATTTTATTGCTGAAAGAGATGGCTATGCAGGGTTAATCGATTCTAATGGAAAAACAATTGTCCAATTTATTTATTCCAAAATTGACAAATATAAGAAAGATTACTATTTGGCAACAAAAGATGGTATGAAGGGAGTAATAGATTCTAAGGGAAACATTATTATTCCTTTTATATACGACTATATTTATTATAGCAGCAAAAACTTTGCATCAGTTAAAATAGGAAAGGAAGATTTTTTCGAAATAGATGAAAAAGGTAATAAAATTCCTTAGAGCTATTTATTTTTTTGCAAATCCTAAATTTGTTAAAACCCTTTACTAACAAGCTTTTTACGTTATTTGTTGATTTTTACAATTGATATTTATCAATTCTTTTTCTGTATTTTAAAAGCCATTTTCTTTAGGTCGGCATTATTCGATTGAAGTATCTTTGTGTCATTAAAAAATTAATCATTTATTAATTAATACCATGAACGTAGAAAAAATAATGCAGGACCTCCAAAAAAAGCACCCGGGCGAGGTTGAATATTTGCAAGCTGTTAGAGAAGTGCTTGAATCAATTGAAGAAGTTTACAATGAAAATCCACAGTTCGAAACTGCTGGAATTCTTGAACGTATTGTTGAACCCGACAGGATTCTTACTTTTAAAGTGCCTTGGGAAGACGATAACGGAAAAGTACACGTTAACTTAGGTTACAGAGTTCAGTATAACAATGCTATTGGACCGTACAAAGGCGGACTTCGTTTTCACCCTAGTGTAAACTTAAGTATTTTGAAATTTTTAGGTTTCGAGCAAATCTTTAAAAACAGTCTTACTACACTTCCTATGGGCGGTGGAAAAGGTGGTTCTGATTTCGATCCTAAAGGAAAATCAAATTCTGAAGTTATGCGTTTCTGTCAGGCTTTTATGCTTGAATTATGGAAACTTATCGGACCAGAAACTGATGTTCCTGCAGGTGACATTGGCGTAGGTGGAAGAGAAATTGGATACCTATACGGAATGTATCGTAAACTTGCCAGAGAAAATACCGGCGTTCTTACAGGTAAAGGAATTAACTGGGGCGGTTCTCTAATTCGTCCTGAAGCTACAGGTTTTGGTAATGTTTATTTTGCTGAAGAAATGCTAAAAACCAAAGGCGAAAGCTTTAAAGGAAAAACTGTTGCTATTTCAGGTTTTGGTAACGTTGCTTGGGGAGCTGCAATTAAAGTAACTGAACTAGGTGGAAAAGTTGTTACTATTAGCGGTCCCGATGGTTATGTTTACGACCCTGAAGGAATTAGCGGAAAGAAAATTGAATATATGTTAGAGCTTCGTGCTTCTAATCAAGATATTGTAAAACCATATAGCTACGAATTCGGTGTTGAATTCCACGCAAACAAGCGTCCTTGGGAAGTTAAATGCGACATAGCTCTTCCTTGTGCTACTCAAAATGAATTGGGTAAAGAAGATGCTGAAATGCTTGTTAAAAACGGATGTATTTGTGTTTCGGAAGGTGCTAATATGCCTTCAACTCCGGAAGCTGTTGAAGTTTTTCTAAAAAATAAGATCCTATTCGGTCCCGGAAAAGCTGCAAATGCCGGTGGTGTTGCAACTTCAGGTTTGGAAATGACTCAAAATTCAATGAAATTGAGCTGGACTCCGGAAGAAGTAGATGCCAAACTTCATCACATTATGAAGAGTATTCACTCTGCTTGTGTTAAATACGGCAAAAACGAAGAAGGATACGTTGACTACGTTAAAGGAGCCAATATTGCCGGTTTCCTAAAAGTAGCCAATGCAATGGTTGACCAGGGATTAGTATAATCTCATAGTTGTTTGTTTCCTGCCTCCCCGGCAGGGGTTAGTTAGTACAAATTTGGCTTGATTGGATCTTTTGCACTCATTTTTCCAATCAGGCCTTTTTGTTTGATTTTTTTGCTTGTTTCCTTCCAAATAACCCCATCACCCCATCGCAATCTTGACTTTCCGACCTTCCGACTTTCCGACCTCCCTCAAATAAACGTATAAAACAAAAAAGCCCCACAAAATAGTGAGGCCTTTATACATTATTATTTTAATCTAATCTATTTTACTTCTTCAAAATCAACATCTGTTACTTCATCGCCTCCATCGCTTTTTCCCTGATTTGGATTGGGATCTTGCTGAGCTGTAGGATCTTGTTGTTGACTGCCTGCGTTGTACATTTCCTGCGATGCTGCCTGAAAAACTGTATTTAACTCATTCATTGCTGAATCAATTCCTTCAAGATTTTCACTTTTGTGAGCTTCTTTAAGTTTTGTAAGTGCATTTTCTATCGGGCCTTTTTTGTCTGCAGGTATCTTATCTCCAAACTCTTTTAATTGCTTCTCTGTTTGAAAAATCATGCTGTCGGCAGAATTCATTTTATCTACTTTTTCTTTTGCTTTCTTATCTGCATCGGCATTGGCTTCAGCTTCTTTTTTCATTCTGTCTATTTCCTCGTCAGTAAGTCCCGAAGAAGCTTCAATTCTAATACTTTGCTCTTTACCTGTTCCTTTGTCCTTTGCAGAAACTTTTAGAATACCGTTTGCATCAATATCGAATGTTACTTCTATTTGTGGAACACCTCTAGGTGCCGGAGGAAGGTCTGAAAGATGGAATCTTCCAATTGTTTTATTGCCTGCAGCCATTGGTCTTTCCCCTTGCAGTACGTGAATTTCAACCGAAGGCTGATTGTCGGCAGCAGTTGTAAAAGTTTCTGTCTTTTTGGTTGGAATGGTTGTGTTAGCTTCAATTAGTTTTGTCATTACTCCACCCATTGTCTCAATTCCTAATGAAAGAGGTGTAACATCCAATAAAAGAACATCTTTTACCTCGCCTGTTAGTACTCCACCCTGAATTGCTGCTCCAACTGCTACTACTTCGTCGGGGTTTACTCCTTTCGATGGTGCTTTGCCGAAGAACTCTTCAACAACTTTCTGAATTGCCGGAATTCTTGTAGAACCTCCAACAAGCAGAACCTGATCTATATCGGAAGGATTGTAGCCGGCATCCTTCAAAGCAATTTTACATGGTTGTATTGTGGCTTGAATTAATTTGTCGGCAAGTTGTTCGAATTGTGCTCTGGTTAAGGTTTTTACCAAGTGTTTTGGAATTCCGTCAACCGGCATAATGTATGGAAGGTTAATTTCTGTTGAGGCAGAACTTGAAAGCTCAATTTTTGCTTTTTCGGCTGCTTCTTTTAATCTTTGAGTTGCCATTGGATCTCTCAGCAAATCAACTCCTTCATTTTTCTTAAACTCGTTGGCTAACCATTCAATTATTACCTGGTCAAAATCATCTCCTCCTAAATGTGTATCTCCATTTGTCGATTTTACTTCAAAAACACCCTCTCCAAGTTCCAAAATGGAAATGTCGAAAGTTCCTCCTCCAAGGTCGTAAACTGCAATTCGCATATCCTGACCTTTCTTGTCTAAACCATAAGCCAAAGCTGCGGCTGTAGGCTCGTTAATAATTCTCTGAACTTTTAATCCTGCAATCTCACCGGCTTCTTTTGTAGCCTGACGTTGAGAGTCGTCGAAATATGCAGGAACGGTAATAACCGCTTCTGTAACTTCATGCCCCAAATAATCTTCAGCGGTTTTTTTCATTTTCTGAAGAACCATTGCAGAAATTTCCTGCGGCGAAAATTTCCTGTCGTTTATTTCAACTCTCGGCGTATTATTGTCGCCTTTTACCACTTTATATGGTACTCTGCCAACTTCCGCACTTAGCTTATCGAATTTCTCACCCATAAATCTCTTTATGGAGTAAACTGTATTATTTGGATTTGTAATTGCTTGTCTCTTGGCAGGATCTCCCACTTTTCTTTCTCCATTGTCAATAAATGCTACAACTGAGGGTGTTGTTCTTTTTCCTTCGCTGTTGGGAATGACAACAGGCTCGTTGCCTTCCATTACTGCAACACAGGAGTTCGTGGTTCCTAAATCTATTCCAATTATTTTACCCATTGTTTATTGTTTTTAATTGTTAATTTCTCTTTTGTAGTCAATCTTTATGCCAGTAATATTTTAGTGCAAATATGACATAAGTATGACTAGTTAGGCAGTTTTTTAGTAGTTTATTTGTGACAAAAAGGCAGTTTACCCCGCAGAATTCATTGCAACAACCGGATTTAACCTGGAAGCTGATATAGCCGGCCACAAACCCGCCACTATTCCGGTAACAACTGAAATGGTTATGCCTGTAACAATATTGCCAAACGATAGGAAGAAATCCATATCTACCATATTGCTTGCTATACTAATCCCTCCGAAAATTAACAGCAGACCTGCTATACCGCCAATTAAACAAAGAACAACCGATTCGAAAAGAAATTGGGTTAGAATAAAATAATTTTTTGCTCCAAGAGCTTTTTGTATTCCAATTAGCTTTGTTCGTTCCCTAACCGATACAAACATTATATTAGCAATTCCAAATGCTCCAACAAGTATTGAAAACCCTCCAATTAATATTCCTGCAATATCAATAATTACAAATATTTGTTCAAATCCTTTTGAAATAAGGCTTGCCCGGTTTAATGCAAAATTATCCTCAACTTTTGGCTTTTGTTTTCTGACCGAACGCATAATTTGATGTAATTCTCCTTCAAGCTCGTTAAGACCAACTCCCGGAATTGCTTTAACCATTATCATTGGTCGCAGCATTTCGTTATTTATATCTAAAAGATTACGAGCAAAGTTTATAGGAAGTAACACAGTATTATCTAAACTCGACCTAAAAACATCTTCACCTTCTTTTTCAAAAACTCCAATTACCATAACCTTTCTTCCTAAAAGCTTAATTTCCCGGCCAATGGGATTTTCATTATTAAAAAGTTCTGAGGCAAGTTTGCTGCCAATAATTGCTCTGTTTTTGCCTGAATTACTTTCGAAAGTTGAAAAGTATCTTCCATTCGACAAAGAAAAGCTTCTTATGTTTTCATACTCGTGCGAAACTGCTGAAATATTTACGTTTTCAACACTAATGTTTCCAAATTGTACTGTTTTTTCGGTTTGAATGGAAAAAGAAATGGCTTCTGCGGTTTTACTCCTTTTCTTAAGTTCTTCTGCTTCTTTAAGAGAGGGTAGGGGACGATTGATATATTTCCACCAGGGATAATCGGGGCCGAATTCCCAAGGCCATTTTTGTATGTAAATAACATCATCACCTAAAGTGGAAATGCTTTTTTCTATGTTTTTTTCCAAAGAATCTATTACAGCAAAAACTGATATTATTGCAAATATCCCTATCGTGATACCTAAAAGCGATAAAAATGATCGCAACTTATTAAGTACAAGCGACTGATAAGCAAAAATAAAGCTCTCCTTTAATAATTTCAGATATATCATTTTGCAAACTTAGTTAAAACTTGTATTATTTCTTATTTAGCTAATGAAATATAAATGGCATTTTTTTTACCACTTTTTTATTGTAGGTTTGATAGGTCAATTTTTTTTCAAAACAAAAACTCTAATGAAAACAAGAATTCGTAAAATAGCTTTTCATGGCCTTTTTTCGTTATTGGTTGGAATTACTTTTTATGCTTGTACCGCCCATTCTTACGTATTTAATAAATTTGTAAATCCCCAATTAGAACAAAAGGGAGATGTTGCTTTACAGTTATTTGGAGGGTTTCAGAATTATTCTTTTATAGAGGCTCATTCAGCAGTAGCCGTAAATAACAATTATGGATTATTTTT
>JAFGXD010000165.1 GCA_016936815.1 Bacteroidales bacterium | reverse complement strand
TATTTATTCTAAATTAAAATAACATATTACCTAACAGTTAAATTGAAAAGAAATGGAAAATAACAAATTGAAAACCAGATACATGGGGATAGAGTTAAAAAACCCCGTAATAATAGGATCCAGCAATCTTGTAAGTAGTAACGACAATTTATTGCGTTTACAGGATGCAGGAGCAGCAGCAATTGTATATAAATCATTATTTGAAGAGCAAGTTCAACTGGAACAACTTGAATTCGATCACGAGATGGAAATGTATAGCGAAAGGAATGCGGAGATGACAAGTCTCTTTCCAAATATAAAACATGCAGGCCCAGAGGAACATCTTTTAAAACTTAGAAAAGCTAAGGAAAGTTTGGAAATACCTGTAATTGGTAGTCTTAATGCTGTAACAAAAACAAACTGGATTGAATACGCAAAACAAATAGCCCAAACCGGGGTTGATGGATTGGAAATAAATTTTTACGCAGGTCCCGGGGAATTTAAAAAAAGTTCTGAATCTATTGAAAATGAAAAACTTGCTTTATTACAAGAAATTAAATCTGTGATTAAAATTCCGGTTGCAGTAAAAATTAGTCCATATTACACAAACACCTTGGACTTTATAAACAGACTGGATGAAGCAGGAGCCGACTCTGTTATTTTGTTCAACAGACTATTTCAGCCGGAAATTGACATAGAAAAGATGGAACATGTTTATCCGTTTAATCTAAGTGGAAATGGGGATTACGGACTAACTTTGCGATATGCAGGATTGCTATATGGCAATATAAAAAGCGATATTGTTGCCAACGGAGGAATTTTCTCGGGCGACGATATTATAAAACTAATTTTAGCAGGAGCTTCATCGGTACAGGTTGTTAGTGCAATTTACAAACACAAAACCGATGTAATTAAGAAAATGCTTTACGAATTAGAAACCTGGATGAATAGGAAACAATTCGATTCAATTGAAGAATTTAAAGGAAAACTTGCTAAGAAAAACCTAACAGACCCATTTGCTTACAAAAGAGCTCAATATGTTGATATTATTATGAATTCCGAAGTTTTTACAAAGAAATATGAGTTGATTTAGATAAATTAGGTTAAGCAACAAAGGCTGTCTCGAAAATGAGGCAGCTTTTTTTTTGACACAAGATTAATTACTAACTTTGAGCCTGTATTTTTACAATAAATTTTAATTAACAAAAAAGCAATTGAGAAAAAATCAAAAAAGACCGATAATTACTGATGTGGAACTTACAGATTTGGCTGCAGAAGGAAAAGCAATTGCCAGAATAAACGGTAAGGTTTTATTTGTAACCGGTGCCATTCCCGGCGATATAATTGATGTTCAGGTTACCAGAAAGAAAACCTCGTTTATGGAGGGTTATCCTATTAAGTTTCACAAACATTCTGAAATTAAAATTGAAGCCAAATGCAAACATTTTGGACTTTGCGGAGGTTGTAAATGGCAACAACTCCCCTACTCTAAACAACTAGAATATAAGCAAAAACAAGTAAACGACAGTTTTGAGAGAATTGGAAAAGTATCTTCTTATGAAAAACTACCTGTAATTGCATCAGAAAACGAGTATTTTTATAGAAATAAACTTGAGTTTACCTTTTCGAACTGGCGTTGGTTAACCTCTGAAGAAGTTTCGAGCGGAAAAGATTTTAGTGATTTAGATGCTTTGGGGTTTCATGTGCCAAAAAAATTCGACAGGGTAATTGATATTGAAAAATGTTGGTTACAACCAGATCCATCCAATGCTATTAGAAACGAAATTCGTGATTATGCCAAGAAAAAATCTTATGGATTTTTCGATTTAAAGAAAATATCAGGATTTCTAAGAACAATGTCGGTTAGAACATCTTCAACAGGAGAAATAATGGTTATTATTAGCTTTGGTGAAGACAATACTGAAGCGAGAGAAGATTTGCTTAATCATGTCTCTAATAAGTTTCCTGAAATTAGTTCATTGCAATATGTAATTAATAAAAAACTGAACGACACAATATTAGATCAAGAAATAATTGTATTTAAGGGGCGAGATTACATTTTGGAAGAAATGGAAGGTTTAAAGTTTAAAATTGGACCAAAGTCGTTTTACCAAACCAATTCGGCACAAGCCTACGAACTTTATAAAGTAGCAAGAGAGTTTGCAAGTTTAAGTGGTAATGAAATTGTTTACGATTTATATACAGGAACCGGTACAATTGCAAACTTTGTTGCATCCAAGTGCTCTAAAGTTATTGGTATTGAGTATGTTCCTGAAGCAATTGAAGATGCTGTTGTAAATTCTGAACTTAATGGTATTACTAAGACTAAGTTTTTTTCGGGCGATATGAGAGAGGTATTAAATACTGCATTTATTGCTGAAAACGGCAAGCCCGATGTAATAATTACCGACCCGCCGAGAGCAGGCATGCATCCCGATGTAATTCAAACATTAATAGATATTTATGCCGAAAAAATTGTATATATCAGTTGCAATCCGGCAACTCAGGCCAGAGATATTCAGATGTTAAGTCATTTTTATTCAGTAAAAAAAATACAACCTGTAGATATGTTTCCACATACTCACCACATTGAGAATGTAGCTTTGTTGGAGAAGCTTTAGTTGATACCATTGAATTACCGGATTTAAACCGTTCGTCATTCAGTGCAAATCCTTTTATAATGTATTCTTTTAATCGTTGTGTTGCCCAAATACG
>JAFGXD010000164.1 GCA_016936815.1 Bacteroidales bacterium | reverse complement strand
CCTTGTTTTTTCCAAAATAAAAGTATCTAGTTGAACAATGTAATTTTGTAGAAATTGATTTGCTGCTATTTGAAGAAGATTATTTAGGTTATCTCCAATTGCGTTTTGCTGATTGGTTTTTAGGTTAAGACAAAAGTTTTTAATTGTATTAAAATTATTCGAAAAGCTCTCAGGAACAGAAACTTCAAGTTTTGCAAAAAAGAAATTCAAGTCTTGATTCTGATTATCAACGTTTAAAACAGAATCTGTGAAAAGAGTTATGTTGGAATTTGTTGAATTAGTTTGATTTGAAGAAAATGTTACGTTGCTTGTTTCCGAACTGTTTTGAATAATACTTAATATTAGGTTCTCTATTTCTTGGATTTCAGTGTTTATTTCATCGGTAAGTACTGATGAATTTGTTGTATCTTGGGTAATAAAGAAAGCTGAAGAAGAAGAATTGTATTCGTTTTGCAAAAGAGGATTTTCCCAAACACTATAAAGATTAATTTTTGGCGGACCATTTGGACCTGAAATATCATCGCCCATTGAAATAGCGGCATCTATTCCTAATGCATATTTGCCCTGCGACATGCCACAACCAACTGAAAGACATTGAATTGTGTAATTGTTTATTTGTGCAAGAGCTTGCTCGGGAGGATTTATTGTTCCTGAAGGTTGAAGAAATCCAATATCATAATTTCCATAAATTGTAAATAATGGCAGATTTTGTAAGTTTAGGTTTATTGCAGGCCATTCAATATCTACATTCATCTGTAAACAGTTATTATTGAAAAACTCTGCTGAATTTACTGTTATTTCAATCTTAGAATCTTCGTTTTCCGGATTAAACAAAAATGTCTTAATAATTGATGTGTCGGCAAAATCAACAGAAGAAACGCCATCGTCTTTTAAATTTGTAATAATTGAAAAATTCTCTTCCAACGAAAGAACAGGGAATTTAATAATAGATTCAATATTACAATTAAAGTTCGTCTCGGGACTTACTTCAATGTAACATTTATTTATTTCAGCAGGAAAACTGTTGATGTAGGTTGTAGTAGAAAATGAAGAAATTGTCGTTTCAAATCTTAGTCCGGAAGCTTCAATTACGGCTGGTTTTGCTAAATCTGTTAATAATATTTGTACTTCTTCTTCAAGCGAAAAAATAGCTCCGGCACTATTTATTGAAGGAAGTAAAATTTTGGGATTTTGCAGAATTATTCCCTTCCACATGGGTATTGAATCGTTTTCAAAAAAGCTGAAAGTATTATCTAAATCTATTATTGCCTGATTTGAAAATAATTGAAAATTATGTTCCCGAGATAACTGTAAGCTTGAATTATCTGATGATAAAGAGTTAATTCTTAATAGATTATCCTGATTATTGAAATAAAAGGATGTTGTATCGGAACTATTTGGAAGAGGTTTAAGAATTTTGCCATTTGCATTTAAAATGTATTGACTACCGGTAAGTATTATATATGACTGGCTATTTGTTTCAATAAAAAAATCTGAAGGCGATAATAACTTTGTGTTGAGAGGATTTAGTGGAAGATTTCCATAAATTTTTCTATTATTAAAGTTTAACCAGGATTTTTCTGTTGTAAGCTTAATAAGGCTATCTGTTTCCGTGGGATGTGGAAATGGTATTTCAACCTTACCTTTAATTTTTAATTCGTACGGCTCTATTTTAAATGAATCTGTAACAAAATTTGCTTCAGGATTTAATGAGTTTACTGAAGAGAGTCCTATTAATTGTAAATCATCAATTTTTCCGATTATTTCACCTTCAGTCATAAAATATAACCCTGAATTCTGAAAGAGCTTAATATCGTTAAAAACCAAATTTTGAGAAGGTTGACCTTCAGAAAGTTGTACTGTTCCTGTTCCGGTAAAGCTATTTAAATCGGGATTTTGTACCGATGAGATGTAAATGTCGATATTAGCTGCAACAAATTTCTCGAATAGTGGTGGACCGGTAAAATGGAAAATTGAACTTTTTGCAATCTCAGTATTATCGCTATATGCTTTTACTTGCCAGATATAGGCTTTAAGTGGTGTTAGTTCATTATTTGAAATATAAAATATTTCGTTTCCCGACAAAGGGGCAGGGACTGTTGTTTCTAGAAAAATATTTCCGGATTCAATTGTAGGATTTGAAACATTGAAATCTTCAGCAATTTGTAAAACATATTCAACATTGTTCCCTGCAAGTGCATTTGAAGCTTTGTTCCAAGAAAAAATTGGAACGTCGTTTTTAAGCATTGCATAATTATTTACCGGGGTTAATAGGTTTATTGTTCCGTTTGTGGGTGTTCCATAATAAAAGCTATAAGGAATTGATAATCCATTGTTTTGAAATAGTTCGTAACCACTTTCTTCAATTGCTTTAATACGGTACAAATATTTATTTCCCTGTATTAAATTTATTTCCAATGGATTAATAGAAAAAAAAGTATTCATTTGAGGTTCGGAAATATAAACAGGGTTTATTGAATTTTGTAAAAGAGCCTCCTCGGAATTTAGATTCGGGTCTGTTATTTCGTATAAATAGATTATATATTTTACAAGTAGTCCGGGTTGTGAAAGAATGGGATCGGCAATTTGCCAATTGAAATTAATTATTGGTGTAGTAATGGGTTGCAAAATAGAGTTATCTTCCGGAAATATTGGTATTGGTGGCGTTCCTAAAGCTGAAACAAAAGAAGAAAATGCTATTTTGGAAAGTGGTTTTCCGGAATGAAAATCTAGAGCCTCAACTGAAATTTGATAATTTCCCTCCGGTATTTTTGCATTGTTTTGAAATTCAGTTGTGGATATTCCTGTGCATAAGAGGTTGTCGGGACTAAAATATTCGGACAATATTCCTCCTGAAACGAAATTTGTTATTCCCGGAAAAAGTGTAATAGGTTGACTTGGAGTAAAACCTGGTTTTGTTTGAAGCAAAACAGAGTTTCCTTGTATTGTAATTTTAAGTTTAATATTCCAGGATGGTTCGTTATGGTCGTTTAAAGTTGTGTTAAAGGATATTTTTCCAACATTGGAATAAAAATCGGAAAGATAAACAGAGAAAAATTGACTGTTGCTAATGGAAATATCTACCGGTTTGGTTTGGGAAAATAAATTGTGTAATAATGAGATAATTAGAATGATTGTTATGCTTATGGTTTTCATGATAATAAGTTAAAATGTATAGGAAATTTGTGCTGAACCTGCTGTAAACATGTTGTTGTTGCGATTTGATAATTGATATGATAGGTTTATGTTTATTTTTTTTAATATTGTATTGTTGTAACTAATGGATTGACTGTGGGAAACGGTGCTATTTTTTGACAAATAAAGCATTGTTGAACCGGCTATTTCGCCGCCATTTTTACATATTTTTTTTGATAAGCGTATTGATGGCAACCAAAGATTTTGTGCTTGTGTGTTTAGATTAATAGATTTGTTTATTCCTGAATTTATTGCCAATTGCAATTTTTTAATTTTTAGGTTATAATTGAATGAGAGATTAACTAACTGATTTGTTGGCATATTTTGTTCTGTACGTTGAATTTGTCTGGCTTTTTGATACTGCCCTGATAACATTATGTTTTGCTGAATTTTATTGTTTTGCTTTGAAAAATTTGCTGCAACACCTGCATTTTCAGTTACTTGCAGAAAACGTACAGAGTCGGTAAATTCTATACGAACAGGAAGGGAATATAAGCTGAAATTAGAATATATTATTGACAGATTAACAGCTTTTGAAATTTTTATTCCTGCTTGTATTGATGAGATAATTCTTTTAGAAGTATTGTTTAGTTTGTTATCTAGATTGTTTTGCATAATTCCTGAATTTATGGAAAAGGATGCAAGGTTTTTAAAAAGTCCCAAATTCAGAGATATGGAATATTGATTTAAATTGTTTTGCAAAAATGGAGCTCCAATACTAAAATAATCGGAAGGTATATGCAAATGATTAATCGATAACATTTTGTTTTTAAGACTGTACTTTAAACTAAAATTCCAACCTGTGCTTTGCCTTGAATGTGAACTAATATAAACTAATTCGCTTAGCTTGCTGTAATCGGGGAAAAGACTAAGAAAGAAATTTGAATTGAAGGAAAGTCGTGAGGATATTTTTTGCTGAGCTTCAATAGAAAAAAGGCTATTTTGCTGTATTGTTAGATTTTGAATTGAAAGAGAGTCGTTGTTGTATTGTTTGAGAAAGTTGAAAAAAATAATTGAATAAGAGTTTGAGATAGTTTGTCGGGAAATTTTAATGCCTTTGCCTATTGTTTTTAATGTTTCGGCATTTGATGGATAAATAGCATAGGGGTTAGTGGGATCCTGATTATTAACAATTGCTTGAGTTGGTTGGGAAGTAAAATCTGGTTGCGTAAAATTTCCATAAATAGTGGTAATATTAAGATTTTGTGACTTGAGAATGTAGTTAACAGCAAAACCTTTAAACATTAGAGAAGCAAGAGTAAACTCTGAGAAAGACAGAGTTCGATAACCTAAATGAACTGTTAGGTTTTTGTATTTGGGACTTATTCCAAAACGTGAAAAAGCAGGTTTATTAAATTGTTTGTTTTGAGAACTGGCAGTATATGAAAATGGCAAGTTTAATATGTTAAGCACCTTAATATTAATGTTTGCTGAAAAATTCCAAAGATTTTGAGGAAGTAGATTATTTTGGTTTTGCTGAAAGCTTATGCCATAATTTAATCCGCCCGAAATTTTGCAATATTTGTTAATAGTTGATATTCTACTATATACACAGCTGTCTTGTGCTACAGAATTAATAAAAAGGTTAAGAGATAGAAAAATACTAATTAGCAAAATTCTAAAAGTATTACCTAAAAAGTAACAATTGTTTGGTTGATATTTTATTTGAATTATCAATAAAAATGGATATTAACAATATTATATGCAAAATAAGATAATATATTGTTAAGGTGCAAATTATTTTTGAAAGAAATGTTTTTTGGAAAAGAATTTTTTTTAGGGCGTATGATTATTCTAATTACAAAAAACCTAAATCAATCAGGTTTCATTTCACTTTTAATCTGACAGATATTCTACATTATTGAAAACTTAAACTTTCATTTTTTTATTTTTTGGCTATTTCCACTTTCATTCTAACTTTTTTTTAATTAATTTTTTTAAAATCGGAACTTTTTTCTGCAATAATTTGTTGAATTTTACTAATTTCGTAACCAAACCTAATAAAAACCAAATAAACAAACAATTATGAGCAAAGGAGTAAACTACTACGTTGAAGCAGGTAAACGGGCAATGCAGTGGCATGCTGAGTATCAGCTAAAAATGAAAAAGTGCAAATTCGATACAATTGCAGTACATGGAATCTATTCAATGCAAGAAGCTTTGGATTTTAATCAGGGTTCTATTATTGAGCCGATGTATATGGCTTCTTCGCAGGCCTATCGCGATTCCGATGAAATGGAAGCTGCTTTAAGTTACCAAATTCCAACATGGTGCTATTCCAGAATTGCTAACCCAAGTATGTATTATTTGGAAGGTGTTTTGGCAATGCTTGAAACTTACGGTTCCGATATTACTGCTACTTGTTGCGCTACTGCTTCGGGAATGGCAGCTATTCAATCTGCTTGCGATCCTTTCCTAACAGTTGACCCGAAAAAT
The DNA here is from genome assembly GCA_016936815.1 of Bacteroidales bacterium. Taxonomy (GTDB): domain Bacteria; phylum Bacteroidota; class Bacteroidia; order Bacteroidales; family GWF2-38-335; genus GWF2-38-335. Next base: position 4,070 of record JAFGXD010000164.1, on the reverse strand, counting down.
CCTGATGCAAAAATGAATTTCGTTGCTACTTGTCAGGTTTATGGTGGTACTTTTCAGCAGTTTGCAATAAGAAAAGACCAGGAAAAAAATATTGAGTGGAGAAAGGTAATTAATTCGGCAAATATAGAAGAATGGGAGTCGCTTATTGATAAGAATACCAGATTCTTGTATGGCGAAATGCCTTCAAATCCGGGACAAGCTTTCTTCGATTTGGAAAAAGTTATTGCTGTGGCTCATAAACATGGAATTCCATTAATTATTGATAATACTGTAGGTTCACCGGCTCTTCTTCGTCCTTTGGTTTGGGGCGCTGATATTGTAATTCAATCGGTTACAAAATCCTTAACTACTTCGGGATTTGGAATTGCAGGTGCTGTTATTGCTAAAAACAATCTTTCGCATCTTAGAATTGAAAACGACGAACTAAAAGCAAATTTTGGTTTCTATATTAAGGCTTTGCCTAACCGCGACAATGGCCCGAATATTTCGCCAATGAATGCAATTTTAACTCTTAACGATATTAGAACTTTGCGTTCTAAAATGGATTTAATGAGTCGCAATACAATGAAAGTTGCTGAGTTTCTTTCAAAACACAAACATATTGAAAAAGTTGATTATCTGGGACTTGAAAATCATCCTTTACATCAACTTGCTAAAAAATATCTTGTTTTGGTTGATTCTGAGTACGACGATCTTTATAATGAAAAAGTTAATCGCTACGGACATCTTATGTCGTTTAGAGTTAAAGGCGGTGCTCAGGCTGCAAGAGATGTATTCGACGGACTGCAAAGAATTTGGCGTGCTACCGATTTGGGTCGTATTAAATCAGTTGCTACAATTCCTGCTATTTCTACTCACTCTCAACAAGGAGAAGAAGGAAGAAAAATTGCCGATATTCCTGCTAATTTAATCAGACTTTGCGTTGGTGCAGAGCATGCCGACGATATTATTGCCGATTTAGATCAGGCTTTGGGTGTTCTTGATGGAAAGAAAATTATTTCTACCTCTCCGGAATATTCAGCTGCAGGCGCATCTTCTGCAAGACTACGATACTAATTACTACATAAGGTTTATGCTGCATTTTTGTAGGTTTTGAATTATTTGTTTTTCGAAATTTATTTATTGCAGCATAAACTTTTTTTTAATAATAAAATCAAATAAAATGGAAAAGCCAATTTTGCTATACTCTACAAATCTTAAAGCCGAGCCTGTAACATTTAGTGAAGCATTGCTAAAGGGTCTTGCACCCGACAAAGGTCTTTTTATGCCCGAATTTATTCCAACCCTTTCAGCAGAAGAAATAGAATCTTTTTCTTCTATGGAATATTACGAAATTGCTTTTACCATTGGAAAAAAGTTTCTAAAAAGCGAGATTTCGGATGCCGATCTTTTAGCTATTGTTAAGGATGCTTACGATTACGCAATTCCTCTGGAAAAAGCTTACGACAACAAGTACGTAATGCGTCTTGACCAAGGGCCAACAGCTTCTTTTAAAGATTTTGCCGCTAGAATGATGGCAAGACTTATGAACTATTATCTTGCCCGCGATGGAAGAAAAATGCTTATTTTAACAGCAACCTCAGGAGACACAGGAAGTGCAGTTGCAAATGCTTTTTATGGATTGAATAATATTAAGGTTGTAGTGCTTTTCCCAACCACAGAGGTTACTCCAAGGCAAAGAAAACAGATGACAACTTTGGGTAAAAACGTTACCGTGCTTTCATTAGACGGGAAATTCGACGATTGTCAAGCTCTTGTTAAGGAAGCTTTTTCCGACAGCGATTTGGATTATCTTGGTCTTTCCTCTGCTAATTCGATAAATATTGGTCGTCTTGTTCCACAAATAATGTACTATGCCTATTCTTATTCGAGGTTGAAAAATGAGGCTCCCGACAAAAAAATCGTATTTTCCGTTCCTTCAGGCAATTTTGGCGATATGATGGGTGGTGTATTGGCAATGAAAATGGGTATTCCGATTAAGAAATTTGTTATTGCAACCAACAAAAACGATGTTTTCCCAAATTTTATGAAAACAGGAGAATATCACAAAATTGAACCTTCCCATAATTGCATTTCAAGTGCCATGAATGTTGGGCATCCCAGTAATATGAGCAGATTGGTGGCGCTTTACGGAGGTATAATGGACGAAAAGGGCAATGTAATTAAAATGCCCGACATGGAATTAATGAACAAGGAGATTTTCTCGGTTTCGGTAAGCGATTCAGAAACTGAACAAACAATAAAACAAGCTTGGGAAGAACATAAATTGTTACTCGAACCACATGGAGCTGTTGGCTGGAAAGGATTAATCAGTTTCTTAAATGAAAATCCTTCGGAAAAAAACAGTCTTTGCGTTTCGCTGGAAACAGCACATCCTGCAAAGTTTCCGGAGAAAATAATTGACCTGCTAAATTTCGACCCAAAATTACCACCTAGTTTGGAGGGCCTGGATAATAAACCCGAATTTGTTGAAACACTTGAAAATAACTATGTTAGTTTTAAGAAGTTTTTAATGGAGAGATTTTAGAAGGGTGTTTTGAATTTTTTTGGTTTTCGTATTTTTGGTTGTTCGAGTTCTTTGGTTAATTCCAAAATCTTTCATTTTAGCACTCATGGTTTTCTGTCTTAATTTATTTTGTGCCCTACATAGGTAGCTTCATAACCTCCACCTCTGCCACCATTGGAGTAATTTACCCAAATTTTTCCATCCGCAAATTGCACCCTTATTCCATGATCTGCGTTTATGGGTTGGTAATAACTCTTTCCACTCCAAACTGAGTCAATGTGAATTTTTTCTTCCAATATTTTAAGGTATTTGCCAATCCTAACAACCTTTAGAATAGTGTCATTTGTGCTGTAATCCCAAGTTACCCCTTCGTCAATGTTCCACGTATAGGCTGAATATGAACAACTATAATCTCCTGCAAGTTCCTTAGCGTGTTTTCTGTCACAGCTACTTAAGAATAGTATCAAAATAATACTAAATAATTTAAGAGTTTCGTTTAAATGTTGCTTTTTCATGTTCTACTAAATTAATTATTCATATCTTTAAATTTGACACCCTTCCACTTATTATTATTGCATTACATTTACTAATAATTATTTCATTCAATGTATCAATATACATACTCATACTTGTAAGTATAAACTGTGCCACTTGTTGGGTCGGGTCCATGACGAGGATAATCTTTTGAATATTTTTTCATTTCAATAACTCTCCCTTCCGAATCTAGAATATATTTGTAATTTATACTTGATGAGCTTCCTGGAGGTCCTGCCACATACCTAGAACTCCCATGCAATAGATGCTTATTTGATTCCCCAAATACATCAATAATTGAAGGTTCCCATGAATCTAAATCATAAGGAATTTTTGTGTGTACTAATGTATCTGTAAACGAATATGAAAGGTATAAAAAAGACTCAAAATTTGCACCAGTAATATTTTCTCCATTATTAGTAAAAGTAAGCCAACCATATTCTTCAATAAAACCAGATGAATAATAGATAATTGTATCTGTTTCAATCAAATTACTATCTTCATCAAAATAATTTCTATTTGTTGCTCGACCAGATAAATCCAATTTATAAACTGTATTTGATGATTTTTCAAAATTATTATCATAACTAGTAGTAACAACCATTGAGTCGCTATAGTCAACTATTGTATACAAATTCAACTCATCATTTACAAATTTTGAACTTTTTATTAATTTATTTTCAGCATTAAACTCCATTCTGTAGGTAATAATTGTTTCAGAATCATTCCAAATAAATGATTTTTCGGCAGTTTCTTTTCTACAACTTAAAACACCAATCACTAATATTAGTAAAATTAACTGGGCTAAACTCTTATTATTCATAATTTATTTCATTTTGATAAAATATTTACTATTTATTTAGACCTCTATACAATAGAAATGGTTGCATTAATTGTTTTCATGTAAATTTTATTTGTTTTGCGCTCCCTAATAATTTTGCCTAACGTTCTAGCTATGTGCAGTAAGGGATTATTCCGCTTCGCTTCATGAGGGCTTCGCCGTTGCGTGGTTTTCAACTGTCAACCCGCT
>JAFGXD010000022.1 GCA_016936815.1 Bacteroidales bacterium | reverse complement strand
TCCTTGTCGTATGAGAAAAAGCACAAACGAGTTACATCCTTTCCTGAAGGATCAACGCTAAACTGAATTAATCCCTCATAGTATTTTTTTATTTTATTGAATGCTTCGGTGTGCTTTTCAACTGTTGTTTCTGTTTTTACAAATACTTTTAAGCCATTTCCTCCGGGACTTATAAAACAAGCTAACGAATACGGACAGGTGCAAATCAAATCTTTAATTTTTTCAGTTCTTTCATTCGACTTGTCAATGTCCAAAACAATAATACCAGAGTACTCTTTCAGGAATTCAGGCTTACGTCCACCCGCAAACCTTCCCGATGGAGTGAATGCAAGTAAGCTTTTCTTTTTGTTGGAGTACTCTTTTTCGTTGCCATCTTTTAGTATTTGCCGTAGCTCTTCCACTTCTACCCTAAACTGGTCGCTTTTTATTACTTCGAGGATTTCACTCAGGGACCGGTTTCCGGCCACTTTGTTGAATTGTTTGACTATGGATAGTAACATGATTAAATTTTATGCATTTTAACATTAGGTTCCTCATCATCATCAGGTAGCCGGTTTTTCATGTTCCGCTCAATGACTTTGAGAATGTCCTCATACACATAATAAGTTAGTCCGCCAACCATACTGTAAGGCAGTGTTCCATTGATACGCATGTTCTGAAGAGTGCCGGGCGATATCCCCAAAACCTTCATCACTTCTTTTGCTTTTAATAATCTTTTTTCACCCAGGTATTGCTTTGATACAAGCCTTTTCATTTCCTGGATAATCTCCTCCTTTGTCTGGACGAGATCTTCTTTGGTAATAATTTCTACTGACATGATAATTTGTTTTAAAAATTCATGTCAAAATGAGCTAAAATAAAAGTACAAAAACAGTGGCAGGGGTGATACCACCCCAATGAATATACTGCAAATCAGAGACTTTCTTTTGAAATTTTCCTAAATATTGATTCGTTTTATTACTTATTTGTCTATTTTAATGTATTATCTTTGCAATTGTATTATAAAGTATAATTGAAAATCTAGCAGAAGCTTTTTTTTCTTGGTAACAAGAAACCGCTAATTTCTTTTTCCGCACTAAGAAAAATAGACTACTGCTCACGATATGCGTGGGCGTTGTTTATATAGTGTGGGGGCTCTTAGCGGTGCCTTTGTTACATATAGTTCAATTGCCCACGCTGTTTTTGTGGGGCTTAAATAAAATAATAAAATGGAAAACATCCTCAAAGCTCCGATAGATCAAATCAGCCTTCCTGAAGAACTGAAGGAGATTTTTGTTAAGGCCGGATTCAAAAACCTTAAACAAGTATTGGATCGCAAGACCAGTTTTCTGTTGAAAATAAAGGGTTTTGAATATATGCAACTAAAATCCTTTATGGATTTTATAGAGCTACATCAACTCGAAGACCATCTGAAAGATGGTTAATTATCTTCTGGTTAAGTTAAGCATTTTTATCAAAATATCCCTGATAGCTTCTCTGGTTGTATTGTCTGCTTCGTAAAATTTTTTCTGCAAACTTTGAAAAGAAATATTCTGCTGATTCCTGCTCGACATAACCTGGGAAATAATTCTTAATGTATTGCTTTTGTTTTTATCGGTATATACTCCTGTTTGAAATTGCAAATTCGTGAAATATGCTATCTGGCTTACCGGTAAGTTCGTTTCTATTTTCTCGTCATTATTCTCAAAATCACTTTTTATTGGTTCTGTTATTGTATATTCCAGTCTACTTGCTGCATATCGTATTTCTTCAGTGAGCCAGGCTTTTATCTGGTTCTTAATACTTTTGTGGTCACAGGTGTATTTTACTTTTTCCTTTACATACTGTTGGCTGAATTTATTGAGGTAGAAGTTTAGCCTGTCTATTTTTTCTCGTGTATCATTCAATTCTTCCACCTCCGATTTTATTCTTTTTGCGAGGTAATGAAAAAACTTTGAGGCGTTGTAATTATAATAAATCAGGCTGTCAATAATCTCTTCTTCGTTAAACATATCTTCTTCTGAAAGTTTTTTGAACCTTCGAAGGATTATTTTCATGTATTCAAGATGTTCCAGCGAAATATTTACATCAAAAGCAGCATTGTGACATTTCATCAGTATGAATTTCACAATCGCCCAAATCTTCTTGTCAATTTCTTTTCCTTCTTCCCTTTCAAGTATATAGTTCACATCATTTGTAATACCAGGGACTTCATACAACTTGGTCATATAGGAAGCCGGAAGATTTTTGTCAACAAACATGTTGAACCTTTTTTCCAAATAATTGGATATTTCATCGGAACATCGGTAAGCAAACCTTACAAGATCATTAAAATTCCTTACTGATTTTTTCATCTGAAAAATCTTGCCACGGTAATCCTCCATTGCAAGAAGCCGTTTTGAATACTCAGCATATTTCAGTTGTTCCTTTTGAATGTATTCCTTTGCTGCCATGTTGCTCCGCAACTTGTCAACCTTGCTTAATATTTCATTTTTGCACTCATATATGCATTTCTGCAAACCCTCTGCAGATAGTAAATCATTTTGGCCGGATTCTCTTATTTGTATGGGTGTCCGTATATTCCCATTGATAACCCCTTCCAATAGATTATCAATTCTTCTCATTCATATAGATTTTGGTAAAACACTTCTGCTTTTATTTGAATGATAACGAAATATTTCACATTTTATTAACTGCAAAACCGAAAAAGAGATAATAAAAATCATTTTCAAAGAATATTTTAATTTTGTTTTATCAAAAATCATTAAGATAATTTTCTCACCAATTCATTCATATCGTTGCTCACTTTGGTTTCCACGACCTTACTATAAATTTGTGTCGTTGTAATACTCTGATGTCCAAGCATCTTACTCACAGTTTCAATAGGAACACCATTCGTTAAAGTAACTGTTGTTGCAAAAGTATGTCTGGCCACATGAAAAGTTAGGTTTTTATTTATCTCGCAAAGGTCGGCAATTTCTTTTAGGTAGCTGTTTGTCTTTTGAGCTGTAATCAACGGAAGAAGCATGCTTTCTTCTTTTACTTTTGGATGATCCTTATACTTCTCAATAATAGCCAAAGCTTTTGGAAGCAATGGTACACTGTATCTTGATTTTGTTTTCTGACGATAACCCGTAATCCAGCGATTCCCGTCTATTCCAATAATAATATTGTCTCTGGTCAGGTTGGTTACATCCACCCAGGCAATCCCGGTATAGCAACTAAAAATAAAAGCATCCCTAACCTCACTTGCTCTGGTTATCCGCAGCTCCTTTTTTTCAATTCTCTCCAATTCGTCACGAGTAAGAAATTCCCTATCAGATTTTCCTTTGCTTGTACGGAATCCAATGAAAGGATCTTTATCTATGACACCTTCGGCAATAGAAATATTGATTGCTTTTCGGAAACGCTGGATGTGCTTATATACCGAAGATTGAGAGTTATTTGCTTTTACTTTCAAATAATGTTCAAAGGCATTAATAAATTGATGATCAAGTTTTTTGATTAGCTTGTCCTTTACTTCGTACCTATAAGCAATGTAGTCCTTAACATGCTTCAATGTGTTCTCATACTTTTCAAGCGTCGATTCTGTATAATCAATTCCTAGCCGTTCTTTCATTAGCTCCAACATTTCTTCGTATTGCTTAATGACAGTCTTAGACTTCTTATCAACACCGAGATAGATGTTTTTCAAAATATCTACATCAATAATCTCGTCATTATTAATCAGATTTTGGTAAATCTTTAACACCTTCGCCCTGAAGGAATCAATGGTTTCATTCATAAACCTAATTTCTTCTCTTGTTCCTCTAATCCTTCCTTTAGAAGCATCCCACTGATCAGGATGCACCTTTATCTTCAAATATATTTCCTGACGTTTTCCATCCACAGTGATTCTCCCAACCACAGGACAGCAGCCATTTTTGTCAGGCTTGGCAATTTTCATGTAAACTAATACTCCAAATGTTTTTTCCATTTTTAATAAATTTTGATACATTTTGGTCCCTTGGCACTACTTCAAGTTATAAAAAATATCATTGCATGCAAATTTTCAAACACATTGTGTGTCTGAATATTATGCTTTAATAAAAATGGTCCCTGAGAATTTGAGTTGGTCCCCGAATTGGTCTCATATATTATGAGATTTCGTGGTATATTTTGATATATTCCAAAAACAAAAAACCCCTAAATCGTGTGATTTAGAGGTTATTGCAATATTTTGGTTAATCAACCTGCTCCCTCTCTTGGACTTGAACCAAGGACCCCCTGATTAACAGTCAGGTGCTCTAACCAACTGAGCTAAGAAGGAATTTTTAAGAACTTTCTGCATTTCTGCAACCAATTTCATAAAATTGGACTGCAAAAATAAGTATTTTTTGCAATTAACAAATATATTTGTGGAAATTTTATTCTTCAAAAACAAAAAAATATTGAAATGACAAAAATTCTTGGTCTTGGTAATGCGCTGGTAGATGTTATGACTCAGCTTAACGACGACTCCTTTCTTGCTCAACATGAGCTTCCTAAAGGCTCTATGCAACTTGTAGATTTACAAACTTCAGGCAATATTCTTAAAAATGCTGCCAATTTACCCCAATCTCTCTCTTCAGGCGGGTCAGCTGCCAATACTATTCACGGAATTGCTTGTATGGGCGCTGCTACAGGCTATATTGGTTCAGTTGGCAACGATTCTTACGGCGAATTCTTTAGAAAAGATATGGCTGCAAAAAACATAGAACCAAAACTTTTTGTATCAAATACCGAAACAGGTAGAGCAATTGCACTAATTAGTCCCGATTCAGAACGTACTTTTGCTACTTTTTTGGGCGCTGCGGTAGAAATGACCCCCGAAGCTCTTACCGACAACCTTTTTGCAGGTTACGATATTCTTCACACCGAAGGATATCTGGTTTTTAATAATAGCCTTATTCTCGAAGCTCTTGTTAAAGCTAAGAAAAACGGTCTAAAAGTGTCTCTCGATATGGCGTCTTTTAATGTTGTGGAAGCTAATCTCGATTTTCTTAAAACTCTAATTAAAGATTACGTAGATATTGTTTTTGCCAACGAAGAAGAAGCTAAGGCTCTTACTGGCATGGAACCGGAACAGGCTTTGGATGAAATTTCTAAATTCTGCGAAATTGCTGTTGTAAAAATTGGGGCTAAAGGCTCACTTATTAAATCGGGAGATTATAAGGTTGCCGTTAGCGCTATTAACGCTGTTTGCAAAGATACTACCGGTGCAGGCGATCTATTTGCTTCGGGTTTTCTTTATGGGCTTTCTAATAATTGGGACTTGAAAAAATGTGGTAACACAGGCTCTATTCTTGCAGGAAATGTAATTGAGGTAATTGGCGCTAAAATGCCCGAAGAAAGATGGGAAAGAATCTACAAAATGGTTAATGAATTAAAATAATTATGAGCATTCTTGTTGTTGGATCTATCGGTTTCGACTTTATTGAAACTCCTTTTGGAAACTCCGGAAAAATTATTGGAGGGGCAGGAACATATATTTGCCTCTCCGCCTCTTTTTTTTCTAATAAGATATCTGTTGTTTCAAAAGTCGGAAAAGATTTCCCAACAAGCTATATGCAACCATTTATTGCAAGAAAAATTAATACCAGAGGAATTCAGGTCGATCAAAATGAGGAAACTTTTTTCTGGTCAGGCAAATATAACAGCGACCTAAATACCAGAATTACCAAGCATACTCAATTAAATGTCTTAAAGAATTTTATTCCCGAAATACCTCCTCATATTCTTAAACCCGAATTTCTTGTTCTTGGAAATATGTCTCCTCAAATTCAAAAAATGGTGCTGGAAAATCTTAATTCAAAACCAAAACTTGTTCTTATGGATACTATGAACTATTGGATGAGTCAGGAACTGGAACAACTTAAACTGGTGCTTAAAAAAGTTGATATTATTTCTATTAAGGATGAAGAAGCTAGAGAACTTTCCGGAGAATATAGCCTAATTAAATCCGCTTCAAAAATTAGGAAAATGGGGCCTAAATTTGTTATTATTAGAAAAGGCGACCACGGAACTCTTTTGTTTTACAACAAGTTTATTTTCTTTGCTCCTTCACTGCCTTTGGTAGAAATTTACGATCCAACCGGTGCAGGTGATACTTTTAACGGAGGTTTTATTGGTTATCTTTCAAAATCCGGCGACATTTCATTCGACAATATGAAAAGAGCTGTAATTTTTGGTTCCGCACTTTCTTCCTTTTGTGTCGAAAAATTTGGCACTGAACAACTTCAATCAATAAATCAAAACGATTTAAGCGACAGGGTGCAACAATTTGTTGATATGGTTCAGTTTAATTACGAAATTGAAGATTTATAGCTAATATTTTAAGTTGGTTAGAATTTTTTTCCTAAATTCTACCAATGACGTATTTTACTAATAAATTAAAATTGAACTATTTGCAGATTAAGTTCCGAAGCTAACTTAGTAATAGTTTTTATTTT